>JAQWOT010000349.1 GCA_029245725.1 SAR324 cluster bacterium
ACGGACACCTGGACGAATCAGCCGACCAACTTTGGTAGAAATCAGCGGACGCCTGGACAATTTCGGTAGGCAACGGCCGATCCGTTCTTCAGAGAGACCATATCCATAGAAAGGAGCTGTGTCCACATAGTTAATACCCGAATTCAGAGCCTCTTCAATCGTTAGGAGTGCTTCTTCTTCAGAGACTTTATTCAGCAAGTTGCCAAAAGGTGCTGCGCCCAGGGAGAGTTGTGACACACTCAGTCCACTAGGTCCCAGGGCGTTGGTTTCAAATGGATTGGGCATAGGACTTCCTGAAATGAGTTTTGAATTACGATCAAGACCAAAGCAGTATCATTCCTGAGTCGGTACAGTCAAAAAATGGCTCTCCGCAAGATACTCTATTAGAGATGCGGTGCAAGGATTCATATTTTGCTGACAGCCGAATCAAGGCCTGCCATATTGATTGTTACAGGAAACTTCCTAGGTCATTTTGACCCATTTACCTCACTGCTGTAGCCCTTTCCTCTTAACCAAAAACGGAGTTTATGATCAAACTGACTGAAAATGAAGCCTTGATGGTACTGGTGGATCTCGTCCAGGAATCCGATGAATTGCCTGCGAAGGCACGCTTGGAAATTGATGGGAAGGTCAAATGGCTACTAAAGCAACATGAGAAGATTAGTGATCCTCAATGGACACTCTACCACCGCAAGTGGAAAGCAACGAGCCAGCATGATGAATTTTATGAATCGGCCATTACTGTTCTGAAAAACAGTACAGCAGAAACACGCCATCGCGCTTGTGCCTGGATGTGGGCTGCTGCCATTGCTGCTGGAGTTGCTTCGGCTACAATTGATGAGAACAATATTTCTGCCAAGGAGATGAAACTCATCCAACGAACTCGAAAACAGCTTGGTGTTTCCATCACAGAGCAGTATGTGGCCTTTGGCAAACTGCCACATACTGCATTGGAAGAGTTGAAGCCTTGCAGCTAGTACGGGAACAAGTGTTAGTGTAGGGAAAGTAAGTAGACGTTAGTAACGGGTGGGATTCAGCAATCCCACCCAGCAGAGTTGGAAGTAACTTAGACGACGTCGTCACCAGCTCCAGCCATGATGAGTTTGCCTTCCTCTTCAAGCTTCTTGACAACCTTAATGATCTTCTGTTGGGCTCCTTCGACATCCGCAACTTTGACTGGTCCCATGTTTTCCAGATCATCGTTGAGCATTTCTGCAGCTCTGGTGGACATTGAGCTCAGGATCAACTCCCTGACTGCATCACTGGCGGTCTTCAAGGCCATCGCTAGATCAGCTTTATCCACATCCTTCAGCACTGTCTGCATCTGCTTGCTATCAATCAGCGTCAGATCCTCGAAAGTGAACATCAATTCACGAATTTGCTCAGCAAGGTCAGGATTTGATTCCTCAATCGTGGAGAGGATTCGTGTCTCAGATGCCTTGTCAATCGCGTTGAGGATCTCAGCCACCGGTGCAACTCCACCGACTTTGGTCACCATGCTACCTGCCTGTTTCATTTCGTCCGTTAGCACTTCGTTGAGTTCATTGACCACCCCTGGAGGAATACTGTCCAGAGAAGCAATTCGGTAAACCACATCGGCCTGGAGATTTTCAGGAAGTGTCCGCAGGACAGTAGCCGCCTGGTCCACATCGGCCAAGTAGGAAATGATCAAGGCAATGGTCTGCGGATGTTCCGTTCGGATGTAGTTGGAAATCATCACGGGATCAATGTACTTGAGTGCCTCAAGGCCCATGTCTTCAGTCTGAGCGCTCATCGATGCACCAAGCTCTTTCGCTTTGTCTGGACCCAAAGCCTTGCTCAAGGCATTCTTGATGAAGTCTGGAGAAGCCATCAGGTCTCCTCCTCCATCACTCATCACGGACTGTCGATAAAACTCTTCAAGAACCTGATCCAATTCCTCAGACGAGATATCGTTGAAGCGAGTCATGTAGTAGCCAACCTGCTGAATTTCAGCTTCTTCGAGGTTCTTCATGACATCGGCAGCCCCTTCTTCGCCCAAGGCTAGCAGCAGGATCGCCGCTTTCTTGGGACCCGTTAGTTTGCCAACCGCCATATCTGCTCCTTAGAAAATAGTTTCAGTGTGATCAGAACGTGTAAAGAAAGTTTGTGTCAAATCTTTGCAAAGATGCAAACCACATACGCTTTGCCCGTCGGAAGAACAGATTTTTTTAGTTCCCCATTCCGAGAGAGCGATCATACCCATGGATGGATGGAGAGCGCCAACCTGCTTTTGTCGATTCGTCATTGATGGGACGTTAATATTTCACTCGTAGGGGATAACAAGTAGAAGAGTTACTGGAGTGTTCACTACCACAATCACCTCCTGGGCAAGCAGAGATAGCCCCAAGCAGATTCACTTCTGCAAAGAATTCCAGATAGTCTCCTGGGTGGATGAGACTGGCCTTCATAAAATACTGGTGAGTGTTCTGCAGAAAACCTGTGCACATGAAGACATTAAGTACATCGTGCACATCAGTTTCTATCTCAGCTGTTGAGAGCCCTGTCTCTTGGGCCAAGCTGCGGATTAGGTTGGAGTGTCAGCAGTGATGATATTGGGTCTGAAGGGAGGCACCCATCGTGAGTGCCTGTAATTATTACTGTTGGGACTGCTGCAAGGCCTCATCGAGATCATTAATGATGTCCTCAACCCGCTCCAACCCCACCGAGAGGCGAATCACTTCTGGACCGGCTCCTGCAGCCACGCGCTGCTCATCTGTCAATTGTCGGTGGGTAGTCGATGCTGGGTGAATGATCAGGGATCGAGTGTCACCGATGTTGGCAACGTGACTATGTAATTCTACCGACTCCACCAGAGTCACACCTGCCTCGTAACCTCCCTTGATGCCAAAGGTGAAGACCGACCCAGCACCACCTTCAAGATATTTTGAAGCCAACTGATGGAAAGAATTGTCTGGTAAGCCCGCATAAGATACCCAATCCACCTGGATATGACCCTGCAGAAACTCTGCGACTCGCTGTGCATTCTGGCAATGTCGTTCCATCCGCAAAGCCAAGGTCTCTACACCGTTGAGGGTCAACCAGGCATGAAAGGGAGACATGGTTGAGCCAAGGTCGCGTAAACTAACCGCATGGCTGTAGAGCGTGTAGGCCAGATCATTGCCAAAGGTTTCAGCAAAGGTGATTCCGTTGTACTCCGCTGCTGGCTGACTCAGGCTGGGAAACTTCTCATTGCCAAGCCAGGGAAAGGTTCCAGAGTCGATCACCACACCACCAACCGCATTGCCCTGTCCAGAGAGAAATTTGGTCGTGGAGTGGGTGACTAGATCTGCTCCCCATTCGATAGGCCGGCAGAGGGCTGGGGTCGCCATCGTATTGTCCACGATCAGTGGCACACCGGCTTCCTGAGCCACCTTGGCAATGGCTTCAAGGTCAATCACCACACCGCCCGGATTGGCTAGGCTCTCGACAAAAACAGCGCGTGTGTTTTCCGTTACCGCCTGTCGGAACGCATCCGGATCAGTGGCTTCGACAAAGATCGCTTTCCAATTGAATTTCTGAAAGCTCTTGCCCATCAGATTGATACTACCCCCGTAGAGCTTGTTCGCGACGATCACTTCCTTCCCAGGAGACATCAGGGCAAAGAGTGCCAAAACTTCGGATGAATGTCCCGAAGCGGTACAGGTGGCTCCCCGCCCTCCTTCGAGTGTAGCCAACCGCTCCTCCAGCGCTGCCACAGTCGGATTCGTCAAACGGGAATAGATGAACCCGGGCGTCTGCAAGTTGAAGAGCGATGCGGCATGATCAGCGTCTTCGAACACGTAGGAGGTTGTCTGATAGATTGGAAAGGAACGTGCTCCGGTAGTTGCTTCCGGTGGCGTTCCCGCATGGATCGCTAGCGTCTCGAAACCGTACTGAGCATGGAGGGGCTTCTTCATCGATGCCTCCGTTGGCTGGAGATCACTCCAGTGTTGATACCTTGCCAGCCTAGTTCTCCCCAGAGACGGGAGTACTCGATCTTCGGGCAGCGATTCATGACGACCTGAAGACCATTCCTTTCGGCAATTTCACGGGCTTCCTCGCTGACTACCCCAATTTGTAGCCAAAGCACCTTTGCCCCACACTGTACGGCTTCTTCAGCAATTGTAGGAGCTTCCTTCCCTCTGCGAAATACCTCAACCATATCAACTGGTCCTACATCGGCCAACTTGGCTTGCACAGTTTCTCCCAGCAGGGTCTGACCCGCAGCTCTTGGATTGACCGGTAGCATCTGGTAGCCCTTCTGAGAGAGGTACTTCATCACAAAAAAACTGGGACGTTTCCAATTGGTAGAGGCTCCTACTACCGCGATCCGGCGAACACTGCGCAGGATCTCCCGTAGTTGCCGATCTGATAGTTCAGTGGTTGAGATATTCACAATGATGTTTGATAAAGATTTAAATTTGCGGGTACTTGCCCGTTTCAAAAAAGAGACTTCCAAAAATAAGGGTAGATGGCTATCACCTCCAAAGCGAAAAGTTCAAGCCCTGTCGGTTGAAAGAAGTCGCACTAATTTAGTCAATACAAACCGTTGATACTGCGTATTTTTGCAATTTATCCCAGTCAAACTCCACTCCGTGGCCAATCCCTTCAGGTGGCCTAGCCAGACCATTACTGAACCGAAACGGCTGGATTGCATATTGATCGATGGGGAAGGAGTGGACTTCCAGATAACCTGGATTTGGAACGGCCGCCAAGAGGCTCACATGCAGTTCGTGCATGCCATGTGAAGAAACCATCAGATCCCGATTCGCACAAAGTTGGGCGACTTTTAACCAAGGAGTGATGCCCCCGATCGTTCCCACATCTGGTTGTGGAAACCGCAACACGTTTGTCTGTAAAGCGGCTTGGAATTCGAGGAGTGTGTGAAGATTTTCCCCCTGCGCCAGGGGAATCTGGATCTGTTCTCCAATCTTCTGAAAGGCAGCAAATTCATCTGGCAGCGTAGGTTCCTCAAACCAAGTCACCGACAGCTCTTCCATTGCCTTACCAATCCAAATGGCATCCTTTACATCCCACCTCATGTTGGCGTCCACCATGAATTCGACATCTGAAGGTATCAGCTTGCGGATGCTCCTCGTGCGTTGAATGTCTTGCTGCAGATCATCCAGACCAATCTTGATCTTGATGCCTCGGCAACCCTGTTCCAGTTTCTTAGCGATCACCTCTTGCTCGCGTTCCATCGTGTAATTCAAGTCGATGAGACCCGCATAGGCTCGAACTTCGGGTTGACCACCACCCAAGAATTTCCAGAGAGGTAGCTCTTCGGACTTCGCTCGTAAGTCCCAGAGGGCAATGTCCAATGCCGCGATGGCAAAGCTAGCGACTCCTCCCCTGCCCACAAAATGAACATGCCAGTTCAGCATTTCCCAGAGTTGTTCCACCTTGTCAGCATCCTGACCAATCAGTGTTGGAATGAGGTCGTCAACTAGCAGGCGATGAATCGCACTTCCACCCTTACCCCCCGTATAGGTGTAACCCGTTCCTGTCAGGTTACTCTCCAGCGTAATTTCGACAGTGATTAATTCAAAATGAGTGTGGTTCCCATGTTTGGCGTCATAGAGTACTTCTACCAATGGAATCCGGTAGTGTTCGGATACGATAGATTTGATCTCGTTGTTCAAGGCTTGGCTCCTCAAGCTCGTTCGAATGGCATTGTTTGCTCTATAGCTCCTATCGGTTCATTTTGCAGGATCTGGTGTAAGCGGTAGGTCATCACGACATCCCAGGCGTTGTAATGCAACAATCGCTTGAGCCAAAGAGAATTGCCCTCTCGTTGGTAGCGTTGCCAGAGAAAGACTGCATCCCTTCCACTCGACTCGTTCAGATAGGTGGGACTACGGATCTGCAGATTCTCACAAATTTTCTTCAATCCTCCACAAAGGCCTTGTTTACGGCTGACCTGGCAGAGGTCGGTATGATCTGAGTGTTTTTCCACCCCAAAGTGCTCAACGAGAAAGGGTTCGTCAAAGCGTTTACCGTTGTAGGTGATCAGTTCCGAGGAAGCCTGCCATGCTTCACAAAATTGTTCAGGAGTGTTTTCTCCGGCAATCCAGTGTCCCCAGCCCCGTGCTGCAGACCACCAGACAATCGTTGTGATCTGGTTCCGCGTTGGACTCAGTCCAGTTGTTTCAATATCCAAGTACATAGAATCGCTCTTCAACTGACCGCTAAAGAAATGTCCTTCAATGCAGACTCCTGAAGGTTGAACTGCATGTTTTGCCAGAAGTTACCGCAGCCTGCAATGTCTCAATTCAAACCATTTCCAAGACTCGAACTGGACTGCGTAATCACTTTGAAGGATGCTGAAGCACTTACGGTAGGAAATTTACAAAGTCATTGAAAATTACCTCACGAGATTGAGTGTCGATCTCGTGGAAAAAAGCGCATCAGTGGAAACCAAAGAGTATTAAAGAATGCTGTTAGAAAACAAGGAACGCTCCGTAGAGTTTCAAGGATGGCTGTTTGGAATGCTGGGGATGTTGATTTTCAGCCTGACTCTGCCAATGACCCGCCTGGCAGTGGAGTCGCTTTCACCCTATTTTGTTGCCTCAGGAAGAGCGATGCTGGCGGCTTTGGTGGGACTGCCAATCCTTTTGATCACATCACAGCCACGACCCACACGGTTGCAGTGGAAGGGACTCTGGCTGGCTGGCCTGGGTGTGATCTTTGGGTTCCCCGTCTTGATGACAGTAGCTATGCAGCTTGTGCCAGCTTCCCATGGTGGTGTGGTCTTGGGAATCCTACCGCTAACGACTGCTATCACCAGCACCATTCTATTACGTGAGCGGCCTTCGGTTGGCTTCTGGATCTGCGGAGTTTTGGGCAGTGCTGCTGTGATTATCTTTTCTCTCAGAGAAGGTGGGGGTTCCTTTCAAGCAGGTGACTGGTTGTTATTTGGTGCAGTGATCTCTGCGTCCTATGGCTACGTCAAGGGGGCTGAGATGTCTGCGCAGCTTGGTGGTTGGCAAACGATCTGTTGGACCCTACTGTCCTGGAGCCCCATACTGCTTCCAGCGACCCTTTGGTTGGGTCAGGATCTTCCAGAAGAAGTATCCTGGTCGAGTTGGATTGGCTTCCTCTATGTCGCTTTGTTCAGCCAATTTTTAGGCTTCTTTGCATGGTACAAGGGACTGGCAATGGGTGGTGTGGCTCGAGTCAGCCAGACCCAACTGCTGATGCCCTTCTTCGTCCTATTGTTTTCGTGGCTGCTATTGGGGGAAGCCATTGGCTGGGAAACCTTCCTCTTTGCCGGATTTGTTGTTGGCACGGTGGCCATCGGCAAGCGGATGGCCATTCGGCGACAACCGAGTGATGATTGAAATCTAATTCTTCTCTGGAACAGCTACACGCTGCTGAACAAATTGAACAAACTAGCTGAAATTTTATTCATCTAGCCCAGCAGGCAAGGATAAAACGCAGGAAAACGATTTGGATTTTTCGCCCCAACAAGATTAGTAAACATTCTTCACTGAACAGCCGCTACCGCACATTGACCTTGACCACGGTCTTCAGAGGCTTTAGTTTTTGTTCCTTCATTTTCAATCATTAGCCTTCCTCGCAAAGACGCATCCTCAAGAGTTGATACCCTATGCGCCTAGCCCGAGCATACATTCAATGCATGGATCGACTAAATTGGGTGATTGGTCGTTGCACAATGTACGGGATTTTTCTCTTGATGGGCGTGCTCTTCTATTCATCGATCTCCAAGACTTTCTTTGTCCCATCTCTCTGGACTCTGGAGATGGCTCAGTTTGTCATGGTTGGCTACTATGTACTCGGTGGGCCCTATTCCCTGCAGCTTGGTTCAAATGTACGGATGGACCTACTCTACGGGAGTTGGCCGCAGCGTAAAAAGTCCTGGTTTGATTTATTCACCGTATTTTTCCTGATTTTCTACCTCTGTGTGCTGCTCTACGGAGCCATCGGATCGACTGCCTACTCCCTAGGCTACTTTGGCATGGAACCCTTCTCTTTTTTCACAGGACTACTAGATGGTTCAGAGAAAATTGGCATGCTAGAACGTTCCTCTTCAGCCTGGCATCCCTATCTCTGGCCTGTGAAAATGGTTATGATCATTGGCATTACGCTGATGCTGTTGCAGTGCATTTCCGAGTTCTTGAAAGACATTCTGCGACTGAAAGGTGAGCTGGTCTGATGTCCTACGAAATGATCGCCATGCTGATGTTCTCCTCGATGATGCTCATGCTGCTCACTGGGCAGCGGGTCTTCGGGGCAATTGGGTTCATTGCTGTAGTTTCGGCTCTGCTCCTGTGGGGAGATCGAGGAGGTTACGATCTTGGCTTCTCTGCCGCAATGAAGTTAATGAAGTGGTATCCGTTGTTGACGCTACCGATGTTCATCTTTATGGGCTATGTGCTCTCAGAGTCACGAATCGCGGATGATCTCTATCGAATGTTCCACGTCTGGATGGGAGGGCTCTCCGGAGGCCTGGCGATTGGCACCATCGGACTGATGGTGCTTATCTCGGCCATGAATGGGCTGAGTGTCGCAGGAATGGCGATTGGGGCCACGATTGCGCTCCCTGAATTGCTCAAACGAAATTACGATAAGCGGATGGTGACCGGAGTAATCCAGGCAGGCTCGAGTTTAGGCATTCTGGTTCCTCCTTCGGTGGTTTTGGTTCTCTATGCGATGATTGCAAGACAGCCAGTCGGTCAACTCTGGTTGGCAGGAATCATTCCAGGGTTGATGATGGCAGCCCTGTTCATCGGTTACATTGCAATCCGCTGCAAAGCCAATCCCAAGTTAGGACCTGCACTCAGTAAGGAAGAACGCAACGTGGGTTGGCCAGAAAAGTTACGATTACTCAGGGCAGGGCTGTTGCCTTTGGTCATCTTTTTCGTGATGATGGTGCCCTTTGTCAATGGTTGGACTTCTCTGGTAGAAAGCTCTGCATTGGGCGCAGTAGCGGCGTTCGTGGCGGCCGTGTTGAAAGGCCGGATGACCCGCAATGTGTTTGAGAACTCCGTGCGGCAAACCCTCGGGGTCTCCTGCATGTTCATGTGGATCATTCTCGCCGCACTGGCCTTCGGTGCAGTGTTTGATGGACTCGGCGCCGTCAAGGCGATCGAGAATCTGTTCACGACTCAGCTTAACCTCAGCCCCTGGATGATCCTGATCTTGATGCAACTCAGCTTTCTGCTGATGGGGACGTTTCTCGATGACACTGCGATGCTGGTGATCGTCGCACCACTCTACGTACCTCTTGTCGGTGCACTTGGATTTGACCTAATTTGGTACGGTGTTCTCTACACTATCACTTGTCAGATCGCCTACATGACACCGCCCTTCGGTTATAACCTCTTTCTGATGCGTGCAATGGCCCCTCCAGAGATTGGCATTCGCGACATCTACAGTTCCATCACACCCTTCGTACTTGTGATGGTTTTTGCCCTTGCGCTGGTCATGGTATTCCCCGAGATCGCGCTATGGCTTCCTAACTACATATATGAGAAGTGACCCCCCAATTTCTCATGGAGCAATCCAAACAGCCAACCAAGGAGAATTCTATGAATTCGAGACGTTCGTTCCTTCGCAAAGCTGCATTAGGTGGCGCAGCTGTAGCTGCTGCACCAGCTGTCATCACAGCACAGGCCCCAATCAAATGGCGCTTCCAAACCTACGCTGGTGCTGCCCTTGGTGAGCATGTAACCAAGCCCATTGTTGATTACATCAACACCGCTGCCAAGGGTGAGATGGAAGTCGAACTGTACTATGCTGACCAAATTGTCCCCACTGGTGAACTCTTCCAGGCCTTACAGCGTGGAACAATTGATGCCGTTCACTCAGATGATGACTCAATGGCCTCTCCAACTCCACTGCAAAAATTTGGTGGTTACTTCCCTTTAGCAACGAAGCACGCTCTGGATGTTCCAGTTCTGTTCAATCAATATGGACTAGCCGACATTTGGCGCTCTGAATATGAGAAAGTGGGAGTGGCCTGGCTGTCCGCAGCGGGACAGGATCCTTGTAACTTCAACACCAAGAAAGAAGTTACCTCACTCGCTGACCTCGAAGGATTGAAGCTCTACACCTTCCCAACAGCTGGACGCTTTCTCTCCCAGTTTGGCGTAGTGCCTGTCTCCATTCCTTATGAGGACGCCGAAGTTGCTGTCCAAACAGGAGAGCTCGATGGAATGGCTTGGTCTGGAATCACCGAAGACTACACTGTTGGTTGGGCTAATGTGACGGACTACTTCCTGACCAACAATATTTCTGGTGCCTGGATTGGCTCTTTCTTCGTCAACCAGCGACAATGGGCAAACCTGCCGGAGCATCTGAAAGCTGTTGTCATGTCCGCGATCGAAGCTGGTCACACCTACCGTAACCAGTGGTACTGGGGTGGAGAAGCCCGGCTCCGTGCTCAGGGTGACAAGTTGAAGCTGCGCTCAATTCCACAGAGTGAGTGGAAAGCTGTGGAAGATGCCGCTAAGGTCTTCTGGAGTGAGATCGCTGAAGAAGGCGAACTCCACGCCAAGATCGTCAAGATCTTCCGAGATTACAATGACGTGATTGGGCAGGCAGGGCCTCCTTACAACTTCGGTTGATTGGACCTTGCTGGAGGTGGTCGCATTATGGTGCCTCGACGTTTCTGTCAGAGATCCAAAATATGCTGAACTACCTTACTCAATGACTCGCCAGTGGCGGGTCAACCCTATCACTACTCCTGAGTCGCATGCTGGGAATCAACTTAGTCGGTTCCCAGTATCGATTTCTTCTCTCTATCCTCTAGCCCAAGCCGAATCATGGCCGGAAACCTGTCTTTCGAAGACCTCAAGTCCTTAGCGGCAGAAGGTTCCATCGACACGGTGTTGGTCTGTCTGGTGGACATGCAAGGCCGCCTGATGGGCAAGCGCTTTCACGTGCAGAACTTCCTCGACAGCGCCCACCAAGAAACCCACTGCTGCGACTACCTGTTGGCCACCGATCTCGAGATGGCCACTCCCGATGGCTACGCATCTTCGAGCTGGATCGCTGGCTATGGAGACTACGTGATGCAGCCCGATCTAAGTACGCTACGACTGGCTGCCTGGCTACCAGGGACAGCGCTGGTTCTGTGCGACATTCTTGATCATCACACGCACAAGTACGTTCCACATTCTCCTCGAGCGATGCTGCAGAAGCAGATCGAACGTCTCAAGAAATATGGACTGACCGCCAAAATGGCGACAGAACTGGAGTTCTTCCTTTTTGAACAGGGCTTTGATCAACTGCGTAGGGCTAACTACCAGAACCTTGAGCCGATCAGTGGATACAACGAAGACTATCACATCCTGCAGACCACCAAGGAAGAGAAGATCCTGCGTCCTCTGCGTAACCATCTCTTCACCTCTGGCATTCCTGTGGAAAACACCAAGGGAGAAGCCGAGACTGGTCAAGAGGAGCTCAACATCCGCTACAGCGATGCTCTGGAATGTGCAGATCATCACACAATCGCCAAGAACGCCACCAAGGAAGTCGCCTGGCAACATGGACACGCTGCGAGCTTTCTAGCCAAGTGGAATCCAAAGCGATTGGGAAGTGCCACACATATTCATCTCTCGCTCTGGAATGAGGAAAAACCTGTTTTCTACGACCCCAAGGGCAATCATGGGATGTCCAAGTTGATGGGCCACTACCTGGCTGGACTTATCAAGTATGCCTCTGACTACACCTGGTTTCTGGCGCCCTATGTCAACAGCTACAAACGCTTCATGAAAGGCTCCTTTGCTCCAACGAAGACCGCCTGGTCGATCGATAACCGGACAGCAAGCTTTCGCCTTTGTGGCAGCGACACCAAGGCAGTCCGAGTAGAGTGCCGGATTGGTGGGGCTGATCTGAATCCCTATCTGGCAGAAGCGGCCTTGATGGCAGCAGGTCTCAAAGGTCTGGAAGATCAGCTTGAGTTGCCTCCTCCCACTACAGGAGATCTATATCAGGACGAAAACGTCGGGGAACTGCCATCCACCCTGAGAGCCTCTACTGAAACTTTGCGCAACTCAAGAATGTTGCGTGATTCCATGGGTGATGGAGTCATTGATCACTATGTCCGCTGCGCGGAGTGGGAACAGGAAGAGTTTGACCGAGTGGTCACTGATTGGGAAATCAAACGTGGTTTTGAAAGGGCCTGAGTATGACCAAGATACTACAATGCGTCTCACCGATTGACGGATCGGTTTATCTCGAACGCGAAACGCTGGCGCCTGGGGCTGCGTTTTCTTCCGTGGCTCGTGCTCGAGCAGCTCAGTCAGATTGGGCAGCTCGACCTCTGCAGGAGCGAGTTGATCTATGTCTCAAGGCAGTCACCGAGGTAGGACAGACGGTGGACCGGATGGCCGTTGAACTAGCCCATCAGATGGGTCGGCCAGTTCGCTACGGGGGAGAGTTCGGGGGCTTTGAAGAGCGGGCCCTTCATATGGCCAAGATCGCAGCATCTTCGTTGGAATCTCTGGTCGTAGAGGAGAGCAGCAGTTTTCGACGGCTGATCAAGCGGGAGCCTCACGGGGTGATCTTTGTCGTAGCTCCCTGGAATTATCCATACCTGATCGCTGTCAATGCGTTGGTTCCCGGGTTGATTGCGGGCAACGCTGTGATTCTCAAGCACGCCACACAGACCCTGCAGGTGGGGGAGCGCCTCGCTGAGGCATTCCACAAGGTGGGAATTCCCGAAGATGTTTTCCAGAATGTTTACCTTGATCATGAAACCACTATTGAGCTGATCCGCAATCGCCAGTTCGACTTCATCAACTTCACCGGTTCGGTTGGAGGTGGCAAGAAGATGGAGCAGGCTGCTGCGGGAACCTTCGTCCCAGTTGCTACGGAACTGGGCGGTAAGGATCCAGGCTATGTTCGCGCTGATGCAAACCTGGATACGGCTGTCGACACGCTGATTGATGGAGCGATGTTTAACTCTGGCCAGTGCTGCTGTGGAATTGAACGCATTTATGTACACGAGAGCTTGTTCGAGGCCTTTGTTGAAAAGTCTGCTGCTCTGGTCAAGGGCTACCGTCTGGGCAATCCTTTACTGAAAGAAACCACCCTCGGACCGATGGCTAACGTCCGCTTCGCTCGGGAAGTTCGTGAACAAGTGACCGAAGCCCTCCAGGAAGGAGCCACTGCCCACATCCCAACCTTTGCCGAAGATGATGGAGGGGCCTATGTCACTCCACAGATTCTGACAAACGTCAATCATCAGATGCGGGTGATGCGAGACGAAACCTTTGGTCCTGTCGTCGGGATCATGTCCGTCAAAGATGATGACGAGGCGATTCAACTGATGAACGATAGTGATTTCGGACTAACGGCTTCCATCTGGACCCAGAATACTGACGCAGCTGAAGCCTTAGGCACCCGAATTCAGACTGGAACTGTCTTCATGAATCGTTGCGATTACCTTGATCCTGGACTTTGCTGGACTGGCTGTAAAGACACCGGCCGTGGGGCTAGCTTGTCCATACTCGGTTACCAGGCGCTGACTCGTCCCAAATCCTATCACCTCAAACAGACGTGACCCTATGAAACTGGTTGGAAACTGGTCGTATCCGACCGCCATTCGCTTTGGAGCCGGACGCATTGCTGAAATCGCTGAGGCCTGTGCTACTGCCATGATCCAAAAACCCTTGCTTGTCACTGATCGTGGACTAACCAGCTTCGATATTACTCAACGAACGTTAGAACTGCTCGAATCCGCAGGCTTAGGGCGTGCCTTGTTTGCCGAAGTCGATCCGAACCCTAACGAGAAGAACCTCGAAGAAGGCCTACGGGTCTTTCGGGAAGGAGGTTTTGATGGAGTGATCGCCTTTGGTGGTGGATCTGGACTGGACCTAGCCAAACTGATCGCCTTCATGGTTGGACAAACTCGGCCAGTTTGGGATTTTGAGGATATTGGAGACTGGTGGACTCGCGCGAATCCTAACGGTATCAAACCCATCATCGCGGTGCCAACCACGGCTGGAACCGGCTCTGAGGTCGGTCGTGCTGGAGTGTTAACCAATACGGCAACCCAGGAAAAGAAGATCATCTTCCACCCGAAAATCCTGCCAACTGCGGTGATCTGCGACCCAGAGTTGACCGTTGGCATGCCCCAAAAAATTACGGCTGGAACCGGCATGGATGCCTTTGCTCACTGCCTCGAGGCCTACTGTTCTCCCTTCTATCATCCACTGAGCCAGGGAGTCGCCTTGGAGGGCATGCGTCTAGTGAAGGAGTATCTCCCACGGGCCTATGCGGATGGAACAGATCTCGAAGCTCGAGCACATATGATGAGTGCTGCTGCGATGGGGGCTACCGCCTTCACCAAGGGTCTCGGCGCAATTCATGCGCTCAGTCATCCACTGGGTGCGATGTATCACACTCACCACGGAACCACCAATGCCGTCTGCATGGCCACTGTCCTACAATTCAACCGTCCTGTGATCGAAGGATTGATTGAACGAGCCGCCGCCTACCTGAACATCGATGGTGGTTTTGAGGGCTTTGCTGCGTTTGTAGATCAACTGAACGCTTCCCTTGGCATTCCACGCAACCTGGACGAGTTGGGCGTGAGCAATCCTGATCTGGAAGTACTCACTCGTACAGCGTTGACCGATCCTTGTGTTGGTGGCAATCCAGTTGCCATGACTCCGGAGAATACCCGTCAATTGTACGAAAACCTGCTCTGAGTTGTGTCGTGGATCTTCTGTTCCTCAGGAGAAGGTTGACGAAACGTCCACCACCAAAAGAGGGAAGATGAAGAGAACCATGACTGCCTTGATTGAAGTCTGTCCTGAAGGTGGCTATTGGGCTAGTTGCCGAGAATTTCCAGGAGCCAATGGACAAGGAGAACCATTGAGGACACCAAGTAAAACCTGAAGGAAGCCATCCAACTGCTGCTGGAAGACCGCCTACTTGACTTTCAACGTGGACTTCCAGAAGGGGCCATCCTTGAAGAATTG
This sequence comes from SAR324 cluster bacterium, assembly GCA_029245725.1. Lineage (NCBI taxonomy): Bacteria > Deltaproteobacteria > SAR324 cluster bacterium. Next base: position 14,955 of record JAQWOT010000349.1, read on the forward strand.
AAGGTGTCCTGAAACGAAGGGATTTAGAGCGCAAATTACATCAGGCAGAGTGTTCTCTGAAGTGTAAAGGAGCCTCTCATTCTCTTGGATGCAACCTGCGACTGGTGCTGTTGAAACAGTTCCTTGTCACCAAAAAATCAAAGAACTGCTTGCACAAAAGATTTAAAAAATTTCAGCGCTTGATTAGCCCAAATTATCCAATTCTTTTGACTCACCCAGCCACCCGCATCCGCAACTTCCCAAACCCCCCATAATCACTGAGAATCTCATCGCCTGCCTGGACAGTCACTGGGACCAGGCAAGTTCCAGTGGTCACCAACTGTCCTGCTTTTAGGGTCTTACCACGCGAGTTGACGTCATTGACCAGCCAGGTCAGTGCCTCTCTTGGATCACCCAGCACATTAGAACCGATCCCTTCTCCTGCCAACTGACCATTGCGATAGAGTTGCACCTGGTGTTCTCGCAGATCGGCAAATCGCCAATCGGAGGGTGCTGCAGCCCCAGCCACCAACCACCAGGCACAGGCGTTATCCGCGAGCAGTTGAGCCTTGCCAACCTTCGTGAAATCTGAATAGCGCGAATCTGGAATCTCGATCGTTGGACGCAAATCTGCCACTGCCTCCAGCACCCGTTCTACGGAATAAGGCTGCTCTTGTGGAGGCAAGTCTTCCCCAAAAACAAAGGCGAGTTCTGCTTCGACAACAGCCATCAAATTGTGCTGCAGATCCAGTGTCACCTGGTCGGGCAGCACCCGCTCCATCAGCATCCGTCCAGCCAGAGGTCCGTCAATCGCCAGGTGCTGCTGTCCAGCTTTGCTGGTCGCAGCGATCTTCCAGCCCGCAATCGGTTGCGAAGAATGCTCTGCAAAGGCCGCTTGAATGGCGTGTCCTTCGGCTTCCGTCTTTGGTCGCTGGGCATCCGTCAGTTCTGCAATGCGCTGTCCACTATCCAGGTGCTGCCAGAAGTGTTGGGCCGCTTGCTGTCGAGCTTCCGGGGTCATCTGGCCTCCTTGCTGAGGTGTGCTGTGGGAAGGTTCCAAATGGTCAGAGTGGCTTGTAGGCGATCGCTTCGATCTCGACCTTGATGTCAATCATCAAGCGAGCTTCTGCCGTCGTTCGAGCGGGGGGATCCTTGGGGAAGTAACCGGCATAGACCGCGTTGAAGCCACCGAAGTCCCGGGCGTCCTGGACATAGACATGCGTCTTGACCACGTCTTCCATCGTACAACCGGCCAGGGCCAGCACCGACTTGATGTTCTCCAGTACTTGCTTGGTCTGCTCGGTGATACCTCCGTTGACCACCTTGCCATCGGCACCAACCGGCACCTGCCCGGAAACATAAACAAAATCTCCTGCACGAACAGCAGGCGAGAGAGGGACATGAGACGTGCCAAAACATTGCTTGGTCATCAGAAACTCCATGGATCATTGAAAGGTAATATTGATGAACCCGAATCACAGTGGCCACTGCCAACCGGATTGGATTCACTGAAGCTCGCCGAATTTAGGACAGGATGGCTAGTAGGTCAAGTGGAAGAGAATTTCAGTAATTGTTCGACAAAATATTAAAAACATTCACAATAAAGTTTTAAAAAACTGAAAACATTTATTATTTAATCATTTAAACGAGTAAGCATAGGTTAGTTCATCACAAAAACAACCTTGACAATCCATGAAAATAACGTCAATCAGACGGCGAGTTTTTGGGTTAGATTGATCTTCCTGAACCACCAACGAGGTAACTAATGAGAAAAGAGAAAGAACTGATCTATCAACAGCAACTTCGGCAGGATTTGCTGGATCACAAGATGGACCGTCGTGAATTTATTTCCAAGACACTGACGGCAGGATTGGGATTGGCCGGAGTTGGAGTGATCTCCAATTTTGGTAACTTCGCTCAAGCACAGAGCCGCCCTCTCACTCCTACTTTCTACCAGTGGATTGAAGATCTGCATCCGGGCATTCCCCAGGTCAATTCCCGCTTCCCTGATGTCAACTATCAGATTGCCCCAGTAGAGGGCTTTGGGATTGAACGTTTTGTGGCAGAAGCCAAGAAGAAAGACAGTACATGGGACGTCTATGTCGGGCAGACACCATTTGTGGAAATGACTGCGATGATCGAAGCAGATGTCATTGAGCCTTGGGATAACTATATCCCGAAAGATGTGATTGATGACATTATCCCCTCAATTCGAGAGGAGTGCACAATTAATGGCAAGATGTACGGTTGGCCTTTCCTGTTGGACGTGATTGGAACTGGCTGGCACGCAGGAATCGTCAAGGAAGCAGGACTTCCCGACGGTGCTCCTGCAACTTGGCAAGACTACCTCTCCAGAGCTGATCAAGTGATCGAGAGCGGTGCAGCTCCATTTGGAGCAACCTTTGACGCAAACGGTTGGCGCTCACTAGCTCCCTTCACGCATAGTCTGTCAAGTGATGTCTACACCTCTGAGGGGCTCTTTGATTTCACAGGAGATGCTGCTATCGAAGCGCTGATGCTGATGAAGAACATCATGAGCAAATCTCATCCAGACATCATGCTGGCAGGCACAAGTGATGGTGGAGTGAATGGAACTCCTGACGAAGTTGCCTTTGCTGCCCAACGAGTTGGTTACTACAACAAGTACTTCAATGCTCCATTGCGAATGGCTCAGTACTGGGACAACCCGAAAGACCTTAGAATGGGACCATTGCCAAAGTTTGCTGGTGGAGAAGGTTCCACCGTCTTCTGGACTACTGGAGCTGCTCTCTTCAAACATGGCAAGAACAAGGAGAAGGCGGCAGAGTATGTCAAAGCGTTGACCTACGATCAGCAAATCTGGAAAGATTCAATTGCGGGAACTGAGACTGCACATCCAGGGCAACTGCCTCCGTACAAGTCTCTCTATGCCGGCTGGAAATCAAGTCAACCTGATTGGCTACCCGACTTTGTGGATCTTGTTCGTGGACAGTTGGATCAGGCAAAGGCGATTACCAATCACCTCTTCGGCCTCCAGCAGTTTCAAATTGGCAAACCAATTTGGGAATCTTACCTCAAGGGTGAGGAAAGAAATCCAAGAGTTGCCATGCAGAAAGTGGTCGATGCCGTTCAAGCTGAGATGAAGCGCGGTTAAACCTGCGCCAAACTACTTGCCTGGAGAATGTCACAAGACCTTCTCCAGGCAACACTACTCTGGTTGCTAACACGAGGGGAAACAGCGAAAGTGACTACCGGGAACCTTGCTATCAATGGACCGACACCGAAATCCTGGCTTGTTGAGCACAACAACTGGGTTTTTCTGTTGCCGACTGTTCTCTTCTTTCTATGGTACCAGGTCTACCCCATTGTCCGGGTCGTTTGGATCAGCTTTACTGACTATAAGTACCTGACAAACGATCCAGCCAATTGGGTTGGCTTTGACAACTATGTTGAGGTGCTGAGTGATCCACTGATGTGGGATAGCCTTGGAAGAGCCGCCTACTTCACCGCGATGTTCCTGCCAGGAACCATCATCATCCCCCTTCTGCTTGCGGTTCTGATTCATGGCGTTCAGAACCAGCGTCTGGCTACGGTTTACCGAGTGATTCTGTTGATTCCTGCGGTGATCCCCAGCACTCTGGTTTTTGTGCTCTGGAAATGGATGTACAACTACCAGATTGGGCCGATCAACCATTTTCTGGTCGAAGTAACTGGCTGGTTCACCTACCGTAACGCTCCACAGTGGCTGGGAGGAACTGACCTAACACTGCCCTCAGTGGCAATCATGGAGGTCTGGTGGGGTCTGGGTTATCACAGCGTCTTTTTCCTCGCTGGGCTCGCTGCTATCCCTAAGGATCTTCCGGAAGCAGCCCGAATCGACGGTGCTGGTGAGTGGCAGGTCTTCTGGCACATCATCCTACCGCGTCTGCAACCAATCATGCTGATCTTGGTGATCCTGCGCTTTGGCACTTCGATGGGAGTGATTGACGAGTACCTAATCTTTGGAGGCTTCAATCGGGAATCTCCAACGTATACCTGGACGATCTTCATGTATGACCAGGCATTCAAAACTGGGCTCTGGCGACAGGGATTCGCTGCGGCTATCGGGATGGTCGGCTCACTGGCGATGATGGTCTTCGTCACTTGGCTAATCTACATCTTCCGTTCACGTGATTGACGCTGGCAATGGCAACCGTAGCTCTAGGCAACTGATGAAAAAGGAACTTCCACTCACCAATATTATCCGGCACACATTGATCGTCTTTTTTATGTTGACGATCCTGCTGCCGCTGGCCTGGGTGCTACTGCTCTCGATCAAATCTATGCCTGATTCGATGCGAGGAAGTCTCTGGCCTCGCAAGTTTGATTTCAATCACTACGCCTACGTTTTCGAAAAGATCGACACTCTCCCACAGAACCTGTTCAACAGTATCTATGTGACCTCAGCGACTGTACTGATCACCTCCGTCTGTGCGGTTCTCGCCGGTTATGCAATTGTCCACCTGAAGCCCAAGGGGAGCCTGTTCTTGGTAACAGTTCTGGTACTCTCACTATATTTTCCAACTCGGGTGGTCTCAATCATTTCAGTTTATGAAATCCAAGATTACCTGAGTCTGATTAACAGCACCAACGGGCTGATCCTGCCATACATCACTCTGAACCTGGCAGTGAGCGTGCTGATCATGCGCAGCATCTTTCAGCTAGTTCCTGGAGAGTTGATTGACTCGGCCAGAATGGACGGAGCCGGACCTTGGAGAACTCTCTGGCTGATTGGGATTCCACTGGCTAAGAACGGCCTAGTCGTGATCATCATCGTCAACTTTGTGACTGCTTGGGGAGAGTACCTGCTCGCAGCAACACTGACCAATGATCAGGAAGTTCGTACCATGCCGGTAGTGCTTGCCTCTGCTCAGGGGGGTATGGGTCAATGGGCCTGGCCCCGGATTGCTGCAGTCTATGTGATCGTCGTGCTACCTGGGATTATTGCCTTTGCAATGGCCCAGAAACTCTTCTTCAAGGGTTTGATGGAAGGAGCCCTGAAAACCTGAATAAATCCTGAAGGGTTCTGTATGACGATGACTCCCGTCCGAATCGGTGTCCTAGGTGCTGGGTACTTCGGGACACTTCACGCATTGACCGTCAACAGCCTCAGTGAAGCGCAACTTTGTGTGATCGTTGATTTTTCTGATGACGCTCTCTCCCAACTCTCTGCATCTCTCCAAGAGATCCCTCGCTTTTCAGAGCTGAGTACTGCCCTAGAAAATATAGATGTGGATGCCTGGATCGTTGCATCCTCAACCACTTCACACGTTCATCTTGCCCAGCAGTTGCTGCAAACGGATGTCTTTGTTCTGCTAGAGAAGCCTATTGCTCCCAGTCTTGTTGAAGCAGAGACCTTACAAGCCTTGAATACTTCACAACTTGGGAGGTTGATGTTGGGGAACATCCTGCTCTTCAACAGTGAGTTTCGGGAGCTTCAGTACCAGTGTCAGCAACGTGGTGGCTTTGAATATGCCTCGTGTTATCGGATGCGGCCCACCTCTCACGCAACTCACTATGCTGACGAGAATCCCTTCTTCCTGACGATGGTTCATGATCTATACTGTATGCAGTCACTGGTGAATGCCGAGGAACCCAAAACATTCCAGGCACAACAGCATCGAAACTCCGAGGGAGTGATGGACCTTGCACTGGCACAACTCATTTGGAGTAACGGTCAGATTGCTACCTTTGTGGCTGGATTTCTGACTCCAGATTCCATGTCGCATGAGGGCTTTGATCGGATGGAAATCTACGGAACCGGCTGGATGGGGCGGATCTCTCCAAACCCTCGTCCCTTTGAAATCTGGGATCAGGGCTATCACCCACCGATGACCTTAGAAATGCAGACACGTTCACAACCCTTCACTGGGATGTTGACCGAAGAGTTGCGTTGTTTTTGTCGTGTGGTTCTTGGAGAAGAAGAGATTCCGCAGGGTGCACGATATGCTGACGGCATTCAGGTAATGCGATGGATTGATCAGTTGGTGCATAGAATTGAACTCTAGACAACAAAGCTGTTGCTAGGGCTCAAGGAATTACCAAAGAAGAGCCCCTTCTGTAGCCACCCAATACATTTTTAGAGAACATCCTCTGACCAAAAACCACTTTCAGCATTATATTGTGCTCGAAATATTACGATGAGCGAGAGGGCATCAACAGCAAACAAAGTTGCTGCTGACCTGCTTGAACAACTCAACGACAAGGTGCGGTCCGAGCTTGTTAGTCACATTGATGAATACTTTCAAAGAACCGATTTTCAAAAAAGTCTGGCTTTCCAAAATATTCCTGAACCCTTTAATCTAGAGGGACTCCGCCAAGACTCAGGAAATAGCCAAGCAATTGAGACTCTGGAGACACAACCTTATCAAGCTGCTGATGGTGAAAAAGCTGAAAATGCTCCCTCTCCACTATCAGAAAATGTAGGGGAAGAAGACCAGAAATCAAACAGTGAAAAAGAGTTGATAAAAGCCATCACATCGCAAGATGAAAGGCAAGAAGATCCTTCGCTTGAAAATGTAGATTCCACCAAAGAGAACCTCTCTTCTTTGAAGGAAAATTCTTCAGAAAATGTAAGGGAAGAAGACCAGAAATCAAACAGTGAAAAAGAACCACTGCAAGGAACCCTTGCTTTGGGTAATAACCTCGAGGATTCTCTGCAGGAAAACACCGATCCTCCCGACATTATTGATGCAAATCTGTCTTTTCAAGAAGAAGAAACTCCACCATCTAGTGTGAATGTAGACTTTCTGATGGAAATGCCTCTCAAGGTGACTTTCGAGGTTGGACGAACCAGAATGGATATTAAGGATCTGATTTCTCTTGGGCAAGGATCCGTTGTTGAACTCCACCGTTTTGTTGGCGAAGATCTTGACATCTTTGTGAACGGCAAGTTAGTCGCCCGTGGTGAATTGGTCGTTAGTAAAGAAAATTTTGGAGCCAAGATTTCCGAAATCATATCCCCTCAAGATCGAGTAAAACGAATGGGTGGATTGGCTCAATTTTGAGGAATTGAGCTGTTTGATCTAGACCCCCACCCACCGATGAGCTTTGAGCTGCAGACACATTCACAGCCCTTCACTAGTATATTGACTGAAGTATTAAGTTGCTTCTGTTATGTGATGAGTGATGAGGAATTGATTCCCAGTGGCGTATGTTTCCAAGATCGACTTCAGGTTATGGGTTTGATTGATCCACTAGTGCCAGCCAGTCAAAACAATTAAAATTTAGTGCTACAAGGCAATTCAATGCACATCTCACTCAGACATCGTGGAACTGAATATGATTTGCTTGAGCTAGCATTTGGTCATGGAACCCCGAAGAAGGCCTTTCTGACCGCACTAGTCATAGGCACCATTTTGACAACAATTAATCATGGTGACGACATTCTCTTGCGTGGTGAGTGGCCAGTATTTTGGAAAATCATTTTAACCTACTGTACTCCTTACTGTGTGACTACCTGGGGAGCTATCACTGGCAAACTTAGTAGAAGAAAAAATTCTACAGCACAACGGTCCGATGCAGATTTTGCTGCAAAGTAGGAAAACGATGAACCTTGAAGAGTTATTCAACCAAAACAATATTATCGAACTGAGTTTCTTCAATTTCAGAAACGCGATCACAGCTGCCTATTTTGCCAACAGAGATTTGGAAATCCGGCGGGTAAATAAAAACTTCAAAAAATTCTTCCCCATCTTGGGCAACGTCTCGAATGCTTACTTCCCTGATGTGTTAGAACAACTTGGACTACCTGGCAGGCAGATCGATGAGTTCGTGACAGGACTGAACGAAAATGGCTCCATTCTGATTCCCCAAATAGAAATTGAAATCGAAGGAGAAACCCGGGTTTATTCGTTACTGTCTGCACAGACCCATGACGACAGCTTTTCATATCTTAACGGCGTTCAAGGCCATTTTGTGGACCGTACAATTGAGATGCAGCTCCGTAAAGAGAAGGAAGAGTTGCTTGAGCAAAGAATGAGAGATCAAGGTGTTATTGAAGAAAAAAGTAAACAATTGGAGATGCTGGCAAAGCGACTGGCAAAGTACCTGTCTCCACAAATTTATGAGAGTATTTTTGCAAACACCCACAGCGACTTAGGAACACACCAGCGCAAAAACCTGACAGTTTTCTTTTCTGATATCGCCCGATTTACAGATCTATCCGACACACTAGAACCAGAAAAATTAGCCCGTATTATCAATAACTATCTCTCGGAGATGACAACTATTGCTATCGAGTGTGGAGGAACCATTGACAAGTTCATTGGAGACGCTGTAATGGTGTTCTTTGGAGATCCAAATTCTGATGGAGAAACTGAAGATGCCCTCAAATGTGTAGAAATGGCTGTGCGAATGCGGCAACGTGTGAATGAATTGAGCAAATATTGGGATCGACTGGGAGCTCCAGAAGGATTGAATGTTAGGATGGGAATTGTGACAGGCTATTGCACAGTTGGGAACTTTGGGTCAGATCAACGATTGGACTACACAGCTTTGGGGAGCCCAGTCAACCTGGCAGCCCGTCTTCAGAGCATGGCACCAAATAACGAAATCTTGGTTTCTGAGCCGACGATGCGTTTGTTGGATGGAGATGTTGAGTTTTTACCTTTTGATGAAATCACCCCGAAAGGCTTCAGTCGCCCAATCAAAGTCTATCAAGTGCAAGATTTTCACTCTGAGGCTCATCGAAACCGTCGCCAGCGCCTCTCTCATCAGGGTCAGAATATTGAAGTCAATGTACTGAATTCTGCAGACATCAGGGCAGTGATTCTGGAATTACGACAGTTGCAGGAGGAGTATGAGAGCAAGTTGGAGGGGGGAAGTCTGCTGAAAAATTCCTAGCAGAGAAGTAGGACCTGTCATCAAATAAACACTTGGTCGTTTGAGGAACATCGTTCTCCTTAGGGGAAAAGCTTTTTTCCTTTCCCTATTGAAGAGGAGTCCAATGGCTACCAGACGCTACGCTCTCCGTGATGATCCATGCTCTCCATTATCACTGGAGCACGCGTGTTGTCTGGCAACGAGTCTCTGAAGGACTGGCTGCCAAGGCAGACAACGAGTATGCACAGACTGACAGCACAATTGGTCGGGCCCATCAACGCAGAATTAGGAAAAATTGGTCGTAGTCCATAGAAATTTTTGTTTGCTTATTGGTTCTGAAAGATACTCGCCTCAGAAGACTTATAAAATGATTCAGAATCATCACCGAATTTTAATCCTATCTCCTTGATTGCAGAGTCTGGGACTTTATAAAGAGGTGTATATTGGGGATGATGAGAAAAACAATAGGGATTGTTTCTCGCGGCATTGTAGCAACAAATAAGATTCCATCGGTCTAGATCACTTATATTACCGTCAGATTTGTGAAGGGTATTGCAATGAAAAAATATAGCGGAGCCAGGTTCTAACTCACAGTAAACATGCTCAAGACGCTGTAGCAATTGGTCTACACGATCTGGATCAGCACAGTGTTGAGAAGAATAAATTCCGTGTTCAAGTCGACCAACGTGATGTGATCCTTTTATAACTTGCAAACACCCGTTTGCACGATTGGCGGGGCTAAGTGCTATCCAACAACTCGCCATGTATGGGTATAAACAACCATTGCTATACCAGTAGCCGTAATCTTGGTGCCATTCCCATGCACCTCCTTCTCTAGCTTTTTTACGAAGAAGTTTCGAATGGTAGTGATACACTTCACCCATAATCAATTTTTGCATCGTATCGACAACTCGCTCTGATCGACTGACCATTCCCCAAATATCATTGTTTGGATGATTCCAAGATGTTATTTGGCTAGTCTTGCCCTGACGATCAGTCATATCGAAGACATGTTTTTTCATCATCGGGTCTTGTTTGGCAGCCGACAATAAAAGAGAAATTTCTTCACTATCTAAAAGAGATTCAATAATTAAATAACCATCGTCAAGAAATGATTGTATTTGGTCGGAAGAAACATCAAAGCATCTCATAATAAAATCCTGAAAAAAATGATCATAACTTTCATATATGCAGTATGAAGAAGAAAAATTTGTATCAGATATATTTAAGATAGTTTCAAGACAGTAAACGAATAATGAAAATAACGAAAAAATTAATTGTTAAGCTGAAACTAAAAAATAAATTCTTCAACAATTGAAAAGATTTTTGAAAAGATATTTTAATTCGCAGTCTTATAAGAAAAATACAGCATGAAACATGTCGCCAATAAAAAAACCAAGATAACTATTATTAATGCTTGAAAATAAAAAGAAGTAGATGATTAATAGTTTTGTTTACTTACAGAGTTTTTCTCAAAAAAACAAGTAAATATTCTGGTGAATTCAAAAAAATATTGCCAAAAAAACAAAAGAGATTTATGAAAATAGCACTTGCAAGCTTTGGCCAAGAAACAAATAGTTTTAGTCAAAAAAAAACTAACATCGATACTTTTATAATGTATGGGTTACATAAAAAAGAAGAAGTTATAGAAAAAAAAGGAAAAACAAGTGTTATAAGTGGTTTTCTTAAAAAATTAGAATCATATTCAGACAAGTACAGAGTAATTCCAATATTTAGAGCATGGGCTGGGGCAAGTGGAATTATTGAAAAGGATACATTTAACTATTTTAAGGAAGAATTACAAAATAATTTAGCTGAATTAACAGATCTTGATGCATTCTTTTTTGACTTACATGGTGCAGCTCAATCAGAAATTTATCATGATACTGAAGGTGAATTACTGGAATTAGCAAGAAAGATTGTTGGGAGTAGAACAATAATTCTAATTGCCCTCGATCATCACGCGAATGTAACGCGAAAAATGATCACTAATATTGATGCTGTGGTTGCACATAATGATCAGCCCCACAAAACATTTGACACTGGCTATCGGGCAGGGAAGCTACTTCTTCACCTTCTAGAAGACAAAGGAATAAAACCAAAAATTTCATTAAAGAAAATCCCAATAATAACGCACCAAGAACAATTTCTCACGGACAATGGGCCAATGAAAGAATGGTTTGATTATGCACGCAGTTTTGAAAAGCTTCCGGGAGTTTTATCAACATCTACATATCCAATGCAACCATGGCTAGATATCCCAGAGGGTGGTTGGTCAGCCATAGCAGTGACAGATAACAATCAGGAACTTGCGGATAGAATAGCAAATAAGTTAGCTGATAAAGCGTGGAAACTGAGGTTCGATTTCTTGAAAACTGAAAGTTTGGAACCAGAAAAAGCGATAGATTACGCTTTGAAGGAGCGAGGAACAGTAATTCTGTCAGACACTGGGGATAGTGTGTTTGGTGGTGCAGGCGGTGATAACACACAGATTCTGCAAGAAATGCTCAGACAGAATGTGAGGGAAATTGCATTCATCCCTATTGTAGACGCTGAAGCAGTTGTTGCAGCAAGAGAGGCGGGAGAGGGACAAATCATCACCATAAAGCTAGGTGGAAAGCTTGACCCAGAGTTTAGCACACCAGTTTCAGTAACAGCAAAAGTAATCAAATTAGGTGGGGGGATCTTGAAAGCTGATATTCTCGGCTTAGAATCCTTTGATGTAGGCGAGGCTGCACACCTATTAGTTAATAATATTCATGTAGTTGTCACAGAAAAGACTGGTGTAAGTGGAAATCATCCAATCCTGTATCAGCATTTTGGATTAAATCCAGCCACAGCTAAATTAATTGTTGTTAAGACCGCAAGTAATTGGCAGTTTTATGAAGATATCTGCTCAAAGGTCATAAGAGTTAATACAATGGGTTCAACAATGTCTCAACTAGAAAATTTCAAATGGAATAATTTGCCAAGACCAATTTTCCCCTTTGATCAGATTAGTCATTAATCGAAACGTCACAATTTGATCAAAATATTCTTAACACATTAAAGGAGATAAATTAATCAAAATCAAAGAAGCATTCATTTTTTTCTACTTAATATACAGAGGTAATCATGAGTATTTATAAAAGAATCAGTTTACTGATAGTAGTAATTCTCTCAAGTTTTGGTATTGGATCTATTGGCTTGGCAAGTGGCCATAACAAAATACTTAACAAGAAAGGAAACCCGATAAGAATCGTTCACGTTGACTACCCCCAATTCCAACCATACAAAGTAAGGACTGAATCAGCGAAAAAAGCGGCTGATGATTATGGTATTGATTACACTATGATTCAGCCTTCTCAAGTCAGTACTGAAGCCTATGTTGAAGCAGTTGAAAACGTTGTTAATCAAGGCTTTGATGCAATGATAATTGAACCTTGGGATTATGACGCTTTCAGACCAGTTCTAGAATTGGCTAAAGAAAAAGGGATAGCAGTTGTATCTGTTCATCAGGAATATCCTGATCCAGATTTAGTTATATCAATGTTATACATTAACAACGAAGCATATGGTGTCAGTGCTGCGAATGAATTAGGTAAAGCAACAGGAGGAAATGCTAACGTCTTGATGATGATGAACAATGCTGCCATACCGAACCAGGCCACGATGCGTCAGTCATTCATTGATGCGAGTAGCAAATCCTGGCCAAATATAAAAATTGTTGACACTCAATTCACTAATGTTGATTCAATTACGGCTTCTAGGGTTTTAGAAGCCTCCTTGAAGGCGTATCCAGAGATAGACACTGCAATCTGGCTAGAAGGGGCAACAGTCACAACTGGAATAGATGTTGTGAAAGAAATGGGTTATATGAATAACGTGAAGGTAATTGGTATAGATGATCCACCAGATGTTATTACTTCCATTGGGAAAGGTGAGGCATGGGGGTCATTTAATCAGAATTTCCAAAAACAAGGATATGAAGCTGTAAGAAATATTGCTGATCATTTTAGTGGAAACGCATTTCCTAAAAAGACTGATTGTGGCATTGTTCTTATTACTAAAAACAACTGGGATAACTATTTACCTGATATGTGGAAAACAGTTGCTCTCAAAGGCAAGCCATATGAAAATTTATAGTAAATAACTTAAATAAATTGTTGCAACATGCCAAACTTCTTCAGTGAAGTTTGGCTCATCTGAATAGATTTACAGTGGATACTAATAATCTAGTACTTGAAGCTCGCAATATAACAAAAACCTATGGTGCTGTGGAGGCGTTGAAAAATGTTAATTTTCAATTAAGGTTTAATGAAGTCATTGCTCTACTTGGTGATAATGGAGCTGAAAATCAACTTTCATAAAAATTCTTTCAGGAGCTATTAGACCTTCCAGTGGCCAAATATTAATTGATGGCAAACCAGTTATTATTAATAACACAAAAGATGCAAAGAATCTTGGTATTGAAACTATCTATCAAGATTTAGCTTTAGTTG
>JAQWOT010000350.1 GCA_029245725.1 SAR324 cluster bacterium
CTGCAGCTACTGTAGAACCCCAAGGAGTTAAGATGGAATCGGCCCCTCCAGCCCGCACAGACTTGACAACTTCAGCAATATTCTTCAGACCCGTGACGGTGTCAAAGACGCGCGCGTGATCCATGGCGATTACCAGTGAACGGCCATTGTTACGAAACAGACGTCGGGTTCGCAGATTCTTTTCTTTCAACATCAAAAAGTTCCTCACTAAGAATGTATCGTTTTTTAGCCAGACACCATTTGACTGACCACTTTTTCTCGACTAGTTTCGCTGATCTTGCTCTCTCCAACCACATGTCCCTGCCTCAGAACAAGAATCCGGTCAGAGGCTGCAAAAATGTCATTCAGGTTGTGTGAGATGAAGATGATGCCAATTTGCTGCGAGCGCAACTTAGCAATTAGCTCCAGTACCTTGCGCTGCTCTGGCACTCCCAGAGCTGCAGTCGGTTCGTCCATAATGAGCAGCTTGGCATTCCAGTAGATTGCACGACTGATTGCAATAGCTTGTCGCTGCCCTCCTGATAAAGTTCGGACTGGTCTTTCCAGAGAACTTTCTGGGATTTCAATGTCTAATGAGTGTAGGACGTTTCTTGATTCCTGAAGCATTTTTTGACGATCAATAACCTTAGTTAGACCCAAGAAAGGCTTCATTGGTTCTCTTCCTAAAAAGATGTTAGCACCAACATTCAGATTATCGGCCAATGCCAAATCTTGGTAGATTGTCTCGATTCCTAGGTTGCGGGCTTGTAGTGGGGAATTGGTACGGAGAGGTTGGTCCATGTACGTTAGGACACCTGTATCGGGCGCATGTACTCCAGAAATAACTTTGATCAATGTGGACTTGCCTGCACCGTTGTCTCCAGCCAGTGCTAGGACTTCTCCTGCATTAAGATGAAGGCTGACATCATTGAGTGCTTTTACACCATCGAAGTGCTTGGAGACTCCTTTGACTTCCAGCATCATTTGCCTCCGTTGGATATGCGTGTACGTGACTGATCGACCAATACAGCTACGATGATGACTATCCCAACAGCCAGAAACTGCCAGAAAGGCTCTACGTCCACAAAAACCAATCCAAATTGGATCACAGCAATCACCAAGGCACCAATGACAGTTCCAAAAATTTTGCCAGATCCACCAAAAAAACTAGCTCCACCGATGAATACTGCAGCAATTGAATCTAGCAGGAGAGGTTCCCCAGCTTGGGCGGCTCCCGCAGAAAATCGTCCTGTATAGATCAATCCGGCTAGCCCAGCAAAACCAGCAGCTATCATGTAGAGCAGTAAGGTATGCCGCTTTACATTGATTCCAGCTCGTAGAGCGGCTTCTCGATTTCCTCCAATAGCGTAGGTGTATTGGCCAAATCTGGTTTTAGACAAAACAAAGTGGGCAATGAGAACGACAATTGTGGCAATGAGAACTGGAACAGGTATCAATCCAAAAACCTTGGTAGTGCCTAGCTGAAAAAGAATTGGGTTATTCACAGGTACGGTTACTCCATCTGCAACGATAAATCCCATTCCTCGAGCAACTCCATACATTCCAAGTGTACCAATGAAAGGTGGAATGTGGAGTCCAGCAATCAACCAACCATTGATCATTCCAGGAATCATTACTAGTAGCATTGTGGCAATAACCCCAATGGACAAAGCAACGAGGGGATCTTGTCCACCGAGGCTAGCAGTGATTGTGGCAAAGACCACAGCTGCAAATCCCATTGTGAATCCAATGGAAAGATCGATTCCTCCTGCAATAATCACAAAAGTCACTCCAATCCCTAGTAGCAATGGAGCTGTGGCAAAAGTCAGAATGCTTTGAATGTTAAAGAGATTGAACAGGAAGGATGCATCGTAAGCGAGACGTGCCCAAACCTCAAAAAAGAGCGACATCGAAAGGAGAAATAGCCAAGGCCAAATCGAACGGACTGCATCCAGTTTCATCAGGCACTTCTCAGTAGTAGTGAGCTAGAGTTTTGATCGGGTGTGTGCCCATTCCTCAGTGAGAAAGCTAGAAGGAATGGATTCTCCGTGCAACTGATTTGGAGAGAACGCACCCTAGAGTCATCAAAAAAGTTGCTTACTAAAGCAACTTTTTTGATTAGGAAAGGAATCAGTCAGAGTAAACGTACTTGCTGATTTCAGGATCGCTGATATTGGACTTATCCATCACGGTGAAGCCAGTACCAATGGAGATGGGCACAGACTGCTTCATCAGCACTGCGTAGGCTGTCATCACCCCATAGTAGCCAATTTCTGCTGGATGCTGTGCGATAGCTAAATCAATCAAACCACTGTTGATATCATCCACGATGCGAGATGGTGCATCGAAAGCAACAACCTTGATTTGACCGCTCTTACCTAAGGTTTTCACCCCATCGGCAGCACCAATTGCAGAGAAGAGATTTGCACCGAAGACCCCAGCAATATCTTGATTTCGAGCAGCAACGGCCTGCAATTGAGCAGAGGCCTTGTTCGCATCGTCATCATTGTACTGAGTGTTCAGCAAAGTGATATTGGGGTAATTCTGAATTTCCATCTTGAAGCCTTCTTCTCGTTGGTCCGTCGTGGAAATACCAGGCCGAACGTTGGAGACATAGACTTTTCCTTTCTCACCAATGGCTTTGGCAAGTGCTCGAGCTGCCATTTTGCCGCCTAGGACATTGTCAGAGGCAATGTAGGACATTGGAAAGTCACCCATTCCGGAACCATCTTGATAGTTGCCGTCATCAATAAAGGTATCGACTGTAACAACAAGGATTCCTGCATCATGGGCGGCCTTCAACGGAGAAATCAGCTGCTGCTTGTCTGTTGGAGCAATCAGAATCGCATCTGGCTTCTTAGCGATCACAGCGTTGAGAACAGGTACCTGCAGAGTTGGGTTGAAGTCTGGAGCTCCCTGGAACATCAATTCTACTCCCAAGCCTTTTGCTGCTAGTTCAGCACCCTTGCGCATTGTGATGTAGAAGGCATCTGTCGTTAGCCCTGGAATCAGAGCAATGGTGAGTTTTTTGTGACCACCAGCGTGAACCACACTGGATAGTGCCAATAGCACAAAACCACAGAGCAGCAGACGGAATGCTGATCCAATCTTTCTCATAAATCTTCCTGAATTGGAGTCTGTTGATAAAGAAGCAATGAGGTTATTCACAGAGATTCTTTAGCAACATGGGCAATTGCTTGTTTGCCGAGCGAATGCCAAAAACTAAGGAGTCCCATCGAACAAGTCAACAAAAATTATTGGTAGAACAGAAATAGATTTTGATAGGGTGTAGGCAGGAAACTTTTGACAAACATCACGAGATTCTAACCTTTGACGGCACCCAAAGTCAGGCCTCGGACAATATAGCGCTGTGCGAGAAGTGCAATCAGTATGGGAATCGACATAGCGATCATGGTCCGTACACTGAGGAACCAGAATTGTACTCCTCGTGACTCAAACGAACCAGAAATGAACATCGGAATGGTGATGGCGTTCTTGCTACTGATCACCAGTGAGAACAAGAGCTCGTTCCAGGTAAAGGCAAAGATAATCAGTGCAGTGGCAGACAATGCAGGTGTGCAGAGAGGCAGAGCGATTTTAGAAAAAGTGGTGAAGTAGTTGGCTCCGTCCATCAAACAAGCTTCTTCCAACTCAACGGGCAAGTCCACGAAAGCTTGTCTCATGATCACTACGGCAAAGGGCAGTGTGAAAGTAGTGTTGATCAGAATCAATCCAGTTCGAGTGTCCAGGAGGTTTAGGAACTGAAGAGTCAGGTAAAATGGGATGACCGTGGCAACTGGAGGAAGGATCCGTTGAGAGAGAAACCAGACAGTTAGATCCTTGTTAGAAATTTTCTTAAAGCGGAAGCGAGCCAAAGCATAGGCAGCAGGAACTCCCAGAGAAAGCGTCAGCAGAGAAGTTGAGAAGGAAACTACCACGCTATTGATCACAGCGTTGCGCATTTCCACTATTTTTAATTGGGAAACCCAGTTATCGAGAGTAGGAGAAAAATTCAGCCAAGGGATGCCAATGCCCGTGACAGTAAAGGTATCCAGTGGATTCCGCAGACTTGTCGAGAATCCCCAGTAGAGCGGGAAGATGAAAAACAGTACAATCGTAATGGCTAGTAGCGATAGGAGGGAGTCCCGAAATTCAATTGAACTGGGCTTCATTGAATGGACTTATCATCACGACCAAACAGGTGACAGTGATCGGTCGTGAAGTGAATTTTGATTTTCTCCTTGGGGGAAACATCCAGTTCACCATCCCCAACAACAGTCAGTAAATTATCACTAGCATCATTAGCGTAGATGTAGGTTTCGTTACCTAGCCTTTCAATTATGTCCACTGTGGCGGACAAGGAACAGTCCTTGGTCTGCTCCAATTCGA
Source organism: SAR324 cluster bacterium (assembly GCA_029245725.1). Classification (NCBI taxonomy): domain Bacteria; class Deltaproteobacteria; species SAR324 cluster bacterium. The sequence goes on from JAQWOT010000350.1 coordinate 4,369, forward strand.
GGTGCTCTGGTCGGATTCCAAGGGTCAGGATATCACCTACCTGAAAATTGATGTTCTCTCGTTGCAGCTGCATCTGATCTTCGCCGGGCAACTGAAGTATGATCTGTTGCCCTTCGATTTGTAGAACCTTGACAGATAGGAAGTTCATCTTGGGAGAACCAATGAAACCAGCAACAAAAATGTTTGTGGGTTTGCGGTACAGTTCCAAAGGAGTTCCCACCTGCTCCACGTAGCCATCGTTGAGAATAAAGATCCGGTCAGCCATCGTCATTGCCTCTACCTGATCATGCGTCACATAGATCATGGTGGTCTTGAGACTGGCGTGTAGCTTTTCCAACTCCATCCGCATCTGCACCCGTAGTGCAGCGTCGAGATTCGAGAGTGGCTCATCAAACAGGAAGACGCTCGGTTCACGGACGATGGTCCGGCCAATTGCCACTCGTTGACGCTGTCCGCCAGAAAGCTGCGCAGGACGACGCTCTAGTAGTTCCTCAATCTTTAGAATTTTTGCTGCCTCAGCGACTTTGCGCTGAATTTCTGCCTTGGGTACTTTGTTCAGCTTGAGACCGAAACCGATATTTTCTCGTACGCTCATGTGTGGATAGAGTGCATAGGACTGAAAGACCATTGCTGCTCCACGATCTGCTGGGTGCAGATCGTTGACATAGGTGTTACCGATATAGATTTCACCCGCAGTGATGTCTTCCAAGCCAGCAATCATCCGTAGCAGAGTCGACTTGCCACATCCGGAAGGACCAACAAAAACGACAAATTCCTGGTCCTTGATCTCCAGATCAACTCCGTGGATCACCTCCACTTCATCAAAAGACTTTTTTACACCGCGCAGTTTTACTTCAGCCACGTGAGACCTCCAACGTTGATAGAGGAGTGATCATCCTTTTACAGCCCCCAAGGTGAGGCCTTGAACAATATAGCGTTGTGCCAATAAGGCGATCAGAACGGGTGGAATCATCGCAATCATTGCCCGAACAGCCATGAACCAGAACTGGACTCCCCGCGTATCAACTGCACCAGCCATGTGAATCGGGATAGTGATCACCTCTTTGCTGCTCAGAGTGATGGCAAAGAGAAACTCATTCCAAGTGAAAGCGAACATAATCAAACCAGTTGCGGCTATCGCTGGAGCTGCCAAGGGCAAAGCAACACGCAGAAAAGCTCCATAGTTTCGGGCTCCATCCATGAAGGCGGCCTCTTCCAACTCAATAGGCAAATCCAGAAAGGTCTGACGCACAATCACGACTACGAACGGTAGCACAAAGGTGGCGTTGATTAGGATTAGCGCTAGCTGTGTATCCAACAGATTCAGAAACTGCATGATCAGGTAGAATGGGACCACCGTTGCTACAGGGGGGAGTACACGCTGTGATAGAAACCAAATGGTCAGATCCTTGTTGGAGATCGTCTTGAAGCGAAAGCGGGCCAGTGCATAAGCTGCAGGGATTCCTAGCGCCAACGCCAGAATAGAAGCGAAAACAGCGATGACTGTACTATTGTAGACCGCTTTTCGAGCTTCCTCTGTGGCCAGTTGATCTACCCAGTTGGTGAGAGTGGGTTCAAAATTCAGGAAGGGGATCCCAAAACCGGAGACGGTAAATGTGTCTAGTGGATTCCGCAGACTCGTCGAGAAGGCCCAATAGATTGGAAAGAAGAAGATCATTGCTGCAACCACAGCAATCAGAGAGTAGATCGAATACTTGAGAGGGTACTGGTTCTGCTTGGGCTTCATCTTATGCGTAACTCTGTCGCAATTTTCTGAAGAAGAGGGTCACTATGATCATCACAATAATCAGCAAACAGTATGACAATGCCGAAGCGTAGCCGAGGTCAAAGTAACGTAAACCAGTTCTGAAGGCTAAAAATGACATAGACTGTGTGGCAACTCCTGGACCTCCTCCCGTCAGGGCAAACGGTATATCAAAGAGTTTGATGGCCTCTGCAAGGCGCAATAGTAGCACAATGACAATGGTGGGGGTCAGCATTGGGAAGATGATATTGGTGAACAAACCCCACTTGGACTTACTCTCCATTTTGGCAGCTTCCATCAACTCATTGGGGATGCCTTGTAGTGCGGCCAGAAAAACTAGAAAACAGAAAGGCGTCCATTGCCAGATATCAACTAGAATAACTGAGAATAAGGCCCAATCTGGGTGAGAGAGGAAGGGCACTCCTAAGAAACCGAGTGGCCCTCCTTCTTCATAGAAAATAGTGAAAAATAGATAGCCCACGGCAAGGGGAGTAGCAAAAATTGGCAGGAGCATGACGGCCCTGAGGAACGACCTTGCCCAGAGACGCTGATTGAATAGAAGAGCTAGCAAAATTCCTAATACTAATTGTGATGGGACTGCAACTAAAACAAAAATTGAAGTAACTTTTATAGCAGAGTGAACTTGTGGATCTTCTATCAATCGCTTGAAATTAGTGAATCCAATATTTGTCCAGGTTGAGATCTTTTCTCTGTTAATTTTTATCTTAGTCCTAGGGTTGCCTTTCGCATCCAAAACAGCGTTTCCACTTGCATCCAACATCGGAATCTTCTCACGACTTACGTTCATTTTGGTTTCCACTTTGTGAACGCTGATATAGAGCGAGTAAACCAGAGGAAAAATCGTGAATGTTAACACCCAAATTGCGGCTGGCAGCAAAAATACGAAGCGCGCTTTTGTATTTCGGTGTGTTTTCATAAGAGGGTCTTGTGATGGATCATGGGCCGTGTTAAATCCGAAAGACCGTCAGGCATGGAAGGATCCACACCTGACAGCTCGGTAGGATTTACTTGTAGCCTATCGCGGATTGATAGTAGCCCAATTGCTGATCTCGACCCAGACGGTCAGTGATCTGCTCCCAGGTCTTGGCAGTGCTATCCAGCGCCTGCTGGGCAGAGATCTCCCCGCTCATGGTAGCCGAGAGATTTTTGTCTAAGATGTCCCAGTACTCGAAGGAGCCTGGAATCCGTAGATAAGGTAGGAAGGTATCAGCAAAGAAGGTCTCATAGTAGGCCTTCAGGTAGTCCTTTACGTCAGCCTCGGACCAACCAGCGTCAAGGTAGTCACCGAGTCCAGCTTCTCCCTGTGGCTCCAAAAACTGGTAAGTGAAGCCCGGATCTACTCCAGTCCAACCATTTTGAGCCAACCAGATCGAGGCTGGCTTGATGGCCATCAGGGATAGGAGTGAGTAGGTGGCTTCTGGGTTGGCGGAGTAATTGGAAATCACACCATGCCATGATCCACCAGTCGTGTTTCCTACCTTCACAGGATTGGTAGTCTTCACAAACTTCTTGTTCTTGTGATCGTAATAGGTGTCTGATGAGGGTAGGATAGAGGAAGCACACACCCCTTGGATCTTTGAACGGGAAGTGTCCTGACAGAGTGAGCCAACATCCCCCCAGCTGAAGACAAAGACAGACTTGCCTCGAAGGAAGTAGTCCCAGGCTTCACCCAAGCTCCAGCCAACTTGTGCGGAAGGCCCGGTCTTGTGCAACTCCTGGAGAAACTCAAGGGCTGCGACGTGTCCAGGGCTATTGATCAGTGGCTTCATGTTAGTGGGGTCGAACCAATAGACGTTGTGATGCTGATCCAACTCGGGCCCAGGTGTAATAGCAAAGGAGGCTGACAGCGACTGGAAGTGATAATGTCCCTGCTCTCCAACCTTTAGGTGAAGAACGGTTCCTGCATCAGGATCAGGGTCGTTACTGTCCCAGTTCTTGCCATTGAAGAATTTACTGATGTCGAGCATCTGCTGCCAGGTCTTTGGCGGAACAGGCATGCTGTAGCCATATTCTTTCTTGAACTGAGCTCTCCACTCTGGATTGGCCAGCGCATCTCTGCGGTAGTACAGAACTTGACCATCTCCGTCGTTGAGTACTCCGTAACCCTCACCTTCCCAAGTATGCAGCGTTTTCAACGACTGAGGCATTGAATCATAGGTCCACTGCGGATACTCTCCAGTGGTCATAAAGTCATCAATAGGGAACGCGTAGCCGTTGGGAACGATGTCCCCATACCAGAAGGCTCCGACCATAAAGGCATCGTACTGGCCGGTACCGTTGCGGAGATCCAACATCATCTTGGTATAGTGCTCTCCGAATGGCAGTTCTACGATTTCCAACTTACCACCAGTCAACTCCTCCCAAATTGGACGAAAACTATACAGTGGCCCTGAAATCCCACCCTTCGGACCACCAGAGTTGACGGTTACCGAAATATTTACTCCATCAAATGGCTTCTGGTCTGGGCCAAACAAGGATCCTAGTTCCTCTCGTGTTGTTGAAATAGTTGTCCCATCTTCCATGACCAGATCAACCTTACCATCGTCATGCCACTTCACGTGATGATCTGCTGCGGTCACGATTCCACACGTTAAGCATGCGGAAACAAAGAGACCCAGCGATTTGAATAGCTTCATAGCGCTCCTTTGAATAAGGGGAAGAAACACTATTCCAACAGGTTTGCTGGATAGTTGGGGGACAATAATGTTCTTTACTTTAAATTGGCAAGATTTTTTTGACTGACGATATAAAACAAGCTTGACATATTCTTATTTCAGACTCTTTTTTAGTTGATTTTATAATCACTATTTTTCAATTAATTTAGGAAAAATTAACTTATATTTTTCTAGTTTATTTTCTCAAAAATTAAGTAAAATCTTTTAAGAAAATAGTTCTTCATTTGAAGAGTTAACTTTCATGATTTTGATTCATTTTTGGAGATTTATGAGTTTTGAAAAACGCTTGCAGGAACTGGGATTGGAAATACCAGCTCTGCCACAGCCTGTGGCCAACTATGTCCCTGGATTGGAAGCCCAAGGATTGCTATATATCTCGGGTCAGGGACCACGCAACTCTGAAGGTCAGTTCATTCAGGGAATTGTGGGGCAGACTCTCACGGTGGAAGAAGCCTATCAACTCGCTCGGCAGACTGGACTCTTTTTACTCTCCGTTGCCAAGCATCAGCTCGGATCGCTAGACCGGATTGAGCGTATCGTCAAGCTGGTGGCTTTTGTGCGCTGTGGCACAGATTTCATGCAGCAACCACAGGTGGCCAACGGGGTATCGGACTTGTTGGGGGAAGTATTCGGAGAGCGAGGTAAGCATGCTCGCTCAGCCGTAGGGGTGGCAGCACTTCCCGGAGGAATGTGCTTTGAAGCAGAATTGATTTTACAGGTATGCTCAGACTGATTGTCTGGTACCGACCTCTCGGCTAGGAGTGAATGGGATAAGCGACGTAAGCGAAACGCTGACTATCTGGAGCCCAGGAATTGACATTGATCGTTCCCTGACCACCTCAACACGATACTAAAATTCGATTCTCTCCACCGTCTGGGTTCATAATCAGCAACGCAACAGCCCGATCAGGTGGGTGCCCTTTTGTGCCAGGAGGATAGCTTAGGTAAGCGATTTGCTGCCCATCCGGACTACAATGTGGGAAACAGTTGACCTGCTCATCGTAGGTCAGTTGTTGTACGTCAGAGCCATCTGGTCTCATTCGATACAGTTGGGCGTGCCTTGGTTCTCGGTTTGCTGCTTCCGAATTGAAATAGATCCACTGACCATCCACTGAAAATTCAGGCCCATCCACAGGAACACTACCGCCGGTCAGAGAACGATCTGATCCTCCCTAGGCTGGGATCATATAGATGTGTGATTGCTTCTCGCCACCATCGGGATGCTCTACACCTACGTAGGTCAGTGTTGTCCCATCTGGTGAGATCCCGCGCAGGTAGTAACAAAAAATCCGAGTGGCTTCATGCTGATTAGATACACGTTCTGGCCGTCCTCCCTCAATTGCTACTCGATAGAGATGCCCATCCCGTGAACTGAGGTAAATCTGCTTGCCATCTGGAGATAGCGCATGGTCATTGTTTAGATCTTCCAAGGGAGCGGTGTTGATTCGCTCCGGTCCTCGTTGTCCATCCGGTGAAATTCAAAAAATCCTGCCATCTGCATTGAGTATCAGCCAGTTGCCATCTGAGGTCCAGTTGGATGTTTCAATCAACTCTGCCGTTTCATAGATCATGGTGGTTGCCCCACTCTCACAGTCCACGATGCTAAGTTCTGCCAGTTGTCCATATTGTAGTCTGCGACGCTGAGGCCATGGACGTTGTGTTGTCATAAAGACTGCTTGGCTGAGAGTGTTGGTGTTCTGAATCAAAGGACTAAGTAGCTGGTGGACGTCCTGTGCTTTCACGCACTATCAATTTACCTTCCAGTAGTTGATTCGGAATGGATGCTTCCACGTTATGGATGCGCTCCAGTAGCATACGGACAGCAGTGGTCCCCAACTCGCGGTGGGGCTGATGTACCGTAGTGAGAGCTGGGCAATAGTGGTCAGCTAAGGGAATGTCATCGAAACCAATGACAGACACGTCTTCTGGAACACGGATTTCTTTGCGACGCAGCGCAGCAATGAACCCAAAGGCAGCCTCATCACAGGAGCAAAAGACAGCGGTGGGACGGTCGGTTAAGCATAGCCATTCTTCAGCAGCTTCTCTGCCAGCTTCTACATTGTAGTGCTTGTTACAAATCCATGTGGGAGAGAGTCCAGTCTGCTGTAGTTCACTCAAGAATCCTTCCAGACGATCCCTGCCTGAAGACAAGGTAGTGGTGCCGGTCACGTGCCCAATCTTGCGATGTCCTAACTCTAGTAGATGACGAACAATTGCTCGTGAGGCGCTTAGGTTGTCAACGGTAGTCACGGGTACAGGGAGATCTTCCAGGTGCTCATTGACTCCAACGATTGGGATGGGATGGTTGCTGATCAAGTCTCCCAGTTCCTGGTTGTGTCCCCCAAAAGTTAGGATCCCATCCGCGAGGCTTTGCTGAATGCTTGCGTAGAGCCGACGTCCCCTTTCTGGATTTTCCTGAGTGTTGGAGACCAATACGTTGTAGCCTGCTTCGGAAGCTTCTGCCTCCACTCCCATCAGAATTTGAGAGAAAAATCGACTTGGGGCATCCGAGATCATGACCAGCAAGGCATCTGATCTGCGCAGGCGTAGATTCCGTCCAGCGGTGTTGGTCTCATAGCCAATTTGCTGGATTGCTTGTTGAATCCGCTCCAGGGTCTTGGCATTGACAATCGCTGGTTGATTGATCGCTCGACTCACCGTTGCTGGTGATACTCCTGCTAGCTGGGCAACATCAGTTAACTTTGGATTGCTCATGGGGTGTTTCCTTAGATTAAGCGGAGTTTAGCCAAAAATTCCACTACATCTTGTTGTGTTCGAAATAATTGTTCGTCACTAAATATCTTGACAAAAATCCTATTGCAAGGCTGTTTATGAAAACGTTTTCAAAATCTTTCGTATGAGATTGCTAAAAAAAGCCTCTACGGAAAATCTCCTGGAAACGAGGTCTATTGCCGCCTTGCTGTCGTGGCAGGGATATCTTTCCTTCGGACTCAAGAACGCGCGAATGCCTTCTGATGAAATCACCAGACGGGTAACAAGAGCTGCTGAGATTTTACAGATTGAGCCGCTGCTAAAACGCAAACCTTCCCAGCTGTCTGGAGGTCAGCGACAACGCGTGGCGATTGGTCGGGCGCTGGTGCGTGATGTGGATGTTTTCCTTTTCGATGAACCCCTCTCTAATCTGCATGCTCAGTTACACTCTGAGTTACGTGTTGAGATCAAGCGCCTACATGCCCGCCTGAAAAACATGATGATCTACGTCACTCATGATCAGATCAAAGCACTGACCCTCGCGGATCGGATTGCTGTGATGAAAGGTGGGGTCATTCAACAACTGCCGGCTCCCCAACTGATCTACAACAAGCCCTCTAATTTGTATGTTGCGGGATTCATTGGTTCACCTGCGATGAACTTCCTACCCGGACAGCTTGTTGTCAGCGGAGAGGAGGCATCCTTCACAACCAAGGATGGAGCGTCCATTTCCCTCCAAGGCTATGAAGCCAGCACCTCTCTCAGCCAGGGAGGAGAGGCTATTCTTGGGGTACGTCCAGAGCATATCCAGATACACACAGAACCGATCCCCAGTGTGACGATTCCCGCAGCCATCGAGATTGATGAGCCAATGGGAGCCGATAGCCTGCTGTGGCTTAAATTGGAGCAACAATCCCTCTCCGTAAGAATTGATGCTGATCTGAATTGCCAGGAAGGCACGATCTACCACCTAGAATTCAATATCCCCAAGTCTTCAATCTTCCGTAAGAATACCGAGGTGCGGATCTAGTTTTTCAGTGCTATGATTCGTTTTTGCTGAGTTAGATTCAGCCAACTCACTACTTTTTTCATGGAAACTCTATGACTGACTGGTCTTTTCAACTCTATAGTGCTCGGAATCATCCACCGCTGAGCAACACGCTCCAACTATTGGCAGAACTGGGTTATACCCAGGTGGAAGGATTCGGCGGACTTTATGATCAAGCAGCTGCGCTACGACAGGATCTGGATCACCATGGATTGACGATGCCCACCGGACACTTTGGCTTAGCCATGCTGGAAGACCCAGATCAAGCCCTACCAATCATTGAGACTCTGGGAGTAAAAACAGTCATCTGTCCCCACTTGGCTGCAGAACAACGTCCTTCAGATGTGGCTGGTTGGAAGCAGATGGTGGAAACACTCAACAAAGTCGGCAAGCCGTATCAGGAGGCTGGGTTGGGCTTTGGCTGGCACAACCACGACTTTGAATTCATAGCTTTGGAAAATGGGAAGACACCAATGGAGATCCTCTTGGAAAACTCAGAATTGGGCTGGGAAATGGACCTGGCCTGGGTTGTCCGAGGTAAGGCAGATCCTGCAGAGTGGATCCAACGCTTTGGTGGCCGTCTCTGTGCAGTTCACGTCAAGGACATCGCTCCGGCTGGAGAGAATGCAGATGAAGACGGCTGGGCAGATGTAGGACACGGTGTGATTGACTGGCCAAGCCTCTACAGTCAACTGCAACAGACGCCGGCTACCTGGTACGTGATGGAGCACGACAAGCCGAATGATGTGGCCCGCTTTGCCCGTCGTTCTCTGGCAACTGTTCAATCCTTTGCGGGGTGAATCATGGCTGGAACTCTCGGTGTTGGTGTGATTGGTTGTGGAAATATCTCTTCAGCATATTTCCGACTATCCAAGCTGTTTCAAGCGATTGAAGTCAAAGCCTGCGCAGATCTCAATATGGAGATTGCCCAAGCTCAGGCAAAAGAATTCGGATTGGAAGCCATGAGCGTAGAAGCCCTGTTTTCTCATTCAGAGGTGGATATCATCGTCAATCTGACGGTCCCGAATGCACATTTTGAGGTCTCCAAGGCGATCCTGGAAGCTGGCAAGCACGTCTACTCGGAAAAGCCGCTGACGCTTTCACTGGAAGATGGGCTGGCCTTGCGGGACCTGGCCCACCAGAAAGGACTGCGGGTGGCCTGCACTCCTGATACCTTCCTGGGAGGAACTCATCAGCAAGCTCGAGCGTTGATTGACTCTGGTGTACTCGGCAAGATTGTCGGAGGGACCTGTCATGTGCTCAGCCACGGCATGGAGCACTGGCATCCAAATCCAGATTTCTTTTTCCAGCCCGGTGGTGGACCAGTACTGGACCTCGGACCGTACTACATCGGCAACCTGATTCACCTGCTGGGGCCAGTGTGCTACGTGACGGCCATGTCAAGCATTCCACAAAAGGAACGCATGATCACCAGTCAACCACGCTATGGAGAGAAGATTCCAGTTACTACCCCGACTACGATTCATGCGGTGTTGGAATTTGCCAATGGTGCGTTGATCACACTGGGTGCGAGTTGGGATATCTGGAAGCACGGACACCGCAACATGGAACTCTATGGCACAGAAGGTTCTCTAGTTGTGCCGGATCCAAACTTCTTTGGTGGGGATTTGCTGCGTAGTGAGCGAGATGGTGAGTTTGAGAAATTAGCCGTAGCAGATCATCCGTTTGGGGTGCCCAATCAGGAGAATCCACGAGGTGCAGTAGCCAACTACCGGGCCAGTGGCTTGGCAGATCTGGCGGTTGCCATTCAGACGGACCGGGATGCTCGATGCTCCATTGAACGTCCACTCCATGGGGTAGAAGTGATGACTGCTATTCTGAAGTCTGCTGAGATCCGACAGACTCTGGAACTACAAACCACTTGTACTCAGCCAGAGCTGCTGACAGCCGAAGAAGCACAGTCACTCTTGAGCTGACTAAGCTTCTCAGAAGTTTTCGCGGAAGCTTCTCAGGTCCAGTTCGTGAGTCCAGGCACTGCGTGGTTGCTGGTGTAGGAAAAGGTAGGCGCTGGCGATATCGTCCAGTTGCAGCATCCCTTCTTCGTCAAGTTGCTCGACCAGAGCTGGGGCTCGGTTACGAATTCGATCCCCATTGATTATGCCGTCGATCACGACATGGGCGACATGAATTCCCTGGGGCTGGAATTCTCTGGCCAGGCTTTGAGACATCGTGCGTAGCCCCGCCTTGGCTGCTGTGAAAGGAGCGAATCGGGGTTTGCCTCGCAGAGAGGCACTGGCTCCAGTGAAGATCAAGGTTCCTTGGCTACGGGGAACCATCCTGCGGAGAACTTCCCGGGCAAAGAGGAATCCTCCCAACGTCCCTACTCGCCAAGCTTGCTCAAACAGGCTCGCTTCCATCTCCAGAAAGTTGCCAGAGTAGTTGTTGCCAGCATTGTAGATTGCTAGCTGGATCTGTCCTGCCTGTTCAGCCTGCTCAATCAGAGCCCGCACCTGCTCTTCTGCTGTGACGTCTGTGACCACAGGCGTACAACTTCCTCCAGTGGCTTCAATCTCACGCTGTGTTTGCTCGAGTTGGGTAGAGGTTCTGCCTCCTGCAAACACGTGTAGACCGGTTTGCGCTGCGTGACGACACAGGGTAGCCCCCAGCCCAGCCGAGGGCCCTACTCCAATAATAATAGCGGTAGGCATAGCTTACTTAACTCCGCTCAACGTAGAGATTGAAGGCTTCTGTATAATCAGGATGCCATCTGGAAAGAGGTGGGCGGTTTTCGATGATGTCTCCAATTGCCCAGGCCATCCGCTTTTCATCCAGTTCGCGTGAGACGTCATTGTCCGGACAGAGGATGTAGAAATCTCCATGTTCCAAGCTTTGAAATAGGAACTCTGCTGTCTGTTCAGGGGTCCAGGCACCAGCAGGCTTTGCTGTGCGAGTACCTCGTGTCAGGTCCGTGAAAACAAAGCCTGGAATCAATAGGTGAGTGGTCAGATGATGCCCTTCAGTATTGCGTAGTTCGTGAGCCAGGGCTTCGGTGAAGGTCTTGACCGCGCTCTTGGAGACGTTGTAGGCCGGATCTCCAGGAGGAGTCGTGATGCCCTGCTTGGAGCCTGTGTTGATGACCAATCCTGGTCGTGCTCGTTCGATCATGCGTGGGAGAAAGACCTGAGTGCCATAGACGATCCCACCCAAGTTCACTCTCAGGATGTGAAGCCAGTTCTCCGAGTCATCCAACAGTGTACTCCCCGGTTGGATACCTGCGTTGTTCATTAGGATGTCAGTACCCCCAAAGCTCTCTGCAACCAGTGCTTCCAGTTCGACCAAGGCCTCTCTGTCGGAAACATCTGTAGAGCTAGCCATTACTTCTGGTGCTCCCATTTGGCGAAGCTGTTCGGCTGCTGGTTCCAGCAATGCTTCACGGACGTCAACAATTACCAAGCGCAGACCCATAGTGGCTAGGCGTTGGGCGGTGGCTAGGCCGATGCCTGAAGCACCTCCAGTGATAACGGCAACGGCGTTGGGCTGAAAAGCTGGATGAGTCATGAAAATTTCTCCTGGACAGAAAGAACGAAGGAATCAGTAAAAAATTGCTTTATTTAGGATCAGAGCCTTGAATGAAATTGCCATTTTAGCGACATTCTTCAAAAGAAGACTAACTTGATCCAGAAAAACTGGCTATATGCAAACTGATTTTGATTTTGAAAACCAAAAAGGAATCCGATGAATCTCTACGCTAAACTGCAGGCTCGTGCTGCTCAACAAAAACCGATTCACGTAGCTCTAATCGGAGCAGGAAAGTTTGGTTCCATGTTTCTAGCTCAGACAGTTCAGACTCCTGGTATGCATATCACTGGAATTGCTGATCTGTCTCCAGAGCGAGTTCAGACCAACCTCAATCGGATCGGCTGGGAGCCAGAACGGGCCAAGGCTTCCTCTGTAGAGGAAGCCATTCGTACAGGACAAACTTTCCTCTGCGAGGATGCAATGGACTTGATCCAGACAGAGGCTGTGGAAGTGGTGATTGACGCAACAGGTTCTCCAGCAGCTGGTATTCGTCATGCCTTGGCTGCGATTGAACACGGCAAGCACATCGTAATGGTCAATGTAGAAGCGGATACTCTTGCTGGTCCACTCCTGGCGGAGAAAGCAAGAAAGGCAGGTGTCGTGTATTCGTTAGCCTATGGAGATCAACCAGCACTGATTGCTGAAATTGTAGACTGGGCTCGTGCTTGTGGATTACCTGTGACTGCGGCAGGTAAGGGAACCAAATACCTGCCGATCTATCACGAAGTCACTCCAGATACGGTTTGGCAGCATTATGGTTTGACCCCAGAAGCAGCACAGGCCGGTGGAATGAATCCACAGATGTTCAACTCATTTCTGGACGGTACCAAGTCTGCGATTGAAATGGCTGCCGTAGCCAATGCCTGTGATTTACGACCACCAGATGATGGCCTTGGTTTTCCGGCCTGTGGGGTTGATGACTTGCCTCACATACTGCGACCCAAGAGTGCTGGGGGCGTCTTGGAACACGAAGGAATGGTTGAGGTGATTTCCAGCCTTGAGCGGGACAGTCGATCGGTCTTCCGAGACTTGCGCTGGGGAGTTTATGCTGTGTTTGCTGCACCTTCTGATTATACAAAGCGTTGCTTTGCAGAATATGGTTTAAAGACAGATTCCAGTGGTTGCTACTCATCCATGTACAAACCGTATCACCTGATTGGGCTGGAGTTAGGAATTTCTGTGGCTAGTGCGGCCCTGCGTGGTGAGCCAACGGGACAAGCCACTGGATTTCGAGGTGATGTGGTGGCAGTCGCTAAGCGTGATCTGAAGGTTGGAGAGATGCTGGATGGAGAAGGTGGCTACACAGTCTGGGGGAAACTTGTGCCAGCCCAACGTTCACTTGGCTTGGGAGGACTCCCAATTGGCCTGGCTCACCGAATGGCTTTGCGCCGTCCAGTGGCTCGAGGGCAGATCGTCACTTGGGAGGATGTAGCTATTGATCAACAGGATTCGGCTGTTGTGTTCCGGCGTGAAATGGAGCAGGTCTTTCAGACTTTGAATTGAGGTTGACCCAGATTATGACCTTGAAGGTGCGAAAAAGTTCAATAAATTGACAAAAATTTCTGTATGCTAAGGATTCTTTAACTGTAACTAAATTGAAGCACTTTGATTCAGGTGAGGTATCGATTCCTTCCCTGCAAGACTAGCAGTCTCATGATTTTTGCCAAAGACAATTGATCAAGAGGGTGATGAGACTACACAGAAATCCGTATTGAGATTACGCTCATGCACTGCCCAAGTAATGCAGTTAAGAGATAACCCTGTATCTTCTTTTGTCATGTCTAAAACCATTGAAAATCCTAGCACAGCAGTACCGAAGATCGAATTGCAACCACTGGAACCAGAGATTTTGGAAGAATTACGAGAGTTGCTGAGGGAACACATCGCACCGTTGGTTCCAGACTTTGCCCACCTGAGTATCAACCAGCAGCGTGCCTGGGGTCACAAGCTTCGGCAATTACGAGAGTCCCATCCAGCTCCAGGTTTTGTCGAATGGGCTGATGAGGTGCTGCACGAGTTGGAACATTTCCACATTAGCAAAAGTGCTGAAAAAGTAGCTTTGTTTCCAACGGTTTTTTCCGATCTCTAAAAATCTTTGCAGGAACCTGTTTTTTTGAATTTGCAGTTGTCTAGGATTCGGTAGAAAATAAGGTTTTTCTGATTCTGGGCTCTGATGTGATTTTGAATTTGCCTGCGGTAAGGGCAGTCAACAGGGATTCCACTTCAGTATGCTTTCCATCCCACCGCAACTACTCCGAACCGTACTCCTTCTCTCCTTGGGTAGCGCTTTACTGCTATCGAACGCCCTCACCTGGTATATCGGCCAAAGTCGCCAGGTTGCTAGCCTTCGTGATGCCTACTTTGAGCGAATTTTCTGGCTCTCGTTTTCGATGAGCGACAAAGCTACCGAGTTAGTCGACACCTCAAATTGGGCTGGACTGGAAATACACTTCTCTGTTTTGAAATCACAACCAGAGGTGGTCTATCTCTTTCTGAGAGGGATGGATGATGAGATTCTTTATGCGTACGATGAGGACGTGGTTGAAGAGTATGATCCTGAGATCATTACCTGGGATGTGCCCAAAGCCGCGGTTTTGGAAAATCGAGGCATCGTTGGAGATCCCAAGGAATACCAGTCTGGGAAATATGAACTACGGGAACAGTTCTTATTGAAAGACTCGGAGGTGCGTGGAGAGTTGCGTGGACGGGTGGGAGAACGAGTCTTTGAGGCAAAGCGGGAGTTACAGCATTGGGGAGAACCTGTTGGCATCCTGCACATAGGCTTCTCAGAGAAACCACTGCAAGAGAATGTTGCTGAGAGCCAGAACTCTCTCCTGATGATCGAGTTGCTATTGCTGCTATTCGGCTTAATACTTTCTGGATGGGTTGCTCGTCGAGTCGCCAAGCCCTTGGAACGTATCACAGAGGAACAGCGGCGTATTCAGGATCTGCGTTTGGATGGAGAATTTGAACTCAGGTCTCCAATTGTTGAAGTAGACTCGCTCAGTCGATCATTGGGAGCGATGCGAACTAGTCTCCGTGCGTTTCAGATCTACATGCCGGCTGAGTTGGTCCGGGAACTTATACTTCGCGGTGAAGATGCTGCCTTGGGAGGGCAGGAGCAAGAGTTGAGTATTCTTTTTGCGGATATCGCGGAATTTACTTCTATTTCTGAGGAGTTGAAACCAGAAGAGTTGATGCTGCAACTGTCTGAGTACCTTGGCCTATTGGCAGAAATTATCCGTTCCCACTCTGGTACAGTTGACAAGTACTTGGGAGACGGAGTGATGGCTTTCTGGGGTGCTCCTGTGCTGTCAGATCACCATGCTAGTGATGCCTGCTGGGCGGCGCTGGAGTGCAGAAATCGTATTCAGGAGCTCAACGAAGCCTGGCAGGCCCAAGGAAAAAAACCCTTCTGGTCAAGAATCGGAATACACACTGGAAATACGCTGGTAGGTAACGTGGGTTCTGCTAATCGCATGAATTATACGGTGGTTGGTGATAGTGTAAACTTGGCTAGTCGATTGGAAGGCATTAATAAGATCTACCAGACCAACATCATTGTCAGCAGTGAAACTCAGGAAGAAGCGGGATCACAGTTTCTCTTCCGACCCCTGGATACTGTGCGAGTGAAAGGGAAGAAGAAGGGTGTGGAAATCTTTGAGTTGGTAGATTCAAAGGAACGGGCATTAGAGAAGCAGAAGCAGTTTTGTGCTGAGTTCTCGAGAGGTGTTTGGGCCTATAGCGTGCGGCGCTTCGATCAGGCTTATGAGGTGTTCAAACAACTTAGTGAAACCTTTCCAGATGATGTGCCCACACAAATCTACCTGCGACGCAGCCATCGCTTCAGCATTGTACCTCCCAGTGTCGATTGGGAACCAATTATCGATTTAGAGCCTCGTTTCAAGACTCAGGCTGATATTTGATGTGAAATTGCCGAAGTAGAGCCTCAAGAAATTTGGCAAAAATTCATGATTTATTGAAATCGGCAATTGTGTTGCAGGGCAGTGATAAGTCATTTTCGGTTGACGAAAGCCCAGATTGATCAGGCTTCACTCTCCTGATCGATCAATCAGTAATTTGGTCAGTCATTTCGAATTTTTTGAAGCGACATCACTTTCATCCTTTCTGACGGCTCAACCTCTCCCGGGAGAATTTCCATGAAACGGATTCTGATTCCCGTCGCCCTCCTGCTTTTTTCAGCCGGGGTGTACTTCCTGTTTGTCCTACCTAATCAGATTGAACAAAAATTCAAGGATGCTGTCCCTGAAAATGTGGAAGTGAATTACAAGAACTTTCAGGTCAATCTTCTTGATAAGTCGGTTGTGGTCGAGACCCTGAAGCTTGAGGACGACAAGGTGCGCGTTGAAATAGGTCGTGCCGAGGTCAAGACGGAAGAGTACTCCGGTGAAATGATACAGGTACAACTCAACGAGGTGATCTTGAGTGACAAAGAAAATGAGGAGATCTACAAGGCCCAGCAAGTAACCATTCAGGAGATTGATCGCAAGCAACTGGAAGAAACCAGCAAGAACGCAACATTGGAGGATCTGTTTAATACGCTGAAGAGAGATGCCATTCGACAAGTGGAAATGAGTGAGGTGAGCGTCACCAAAAATGGTCAAACCACAACGGTTGATTCTGTGAAAGTTGA
>JAQWOT010000351.1 GCA_029245725.1 SAR324 cluster bacterium
CGTCACCCCAAAGCGTCCTGAAGCAACTTGCTTGATTCGACTCACTGGCCAGTCACCATTTTCTCTTTTGTGGAAGCGTTGAGGATCCTCACCACCCTCTCCACTGTTGCTTCTACCACCAATACGATTCATGGCTACTGCAAGTGTCTGATGGGCTTCACTGCTGATTGAGCCCAATGACATTGCACCAGTTGCAAAGCGACTGACAATCTCTTTTGCAGCCTCCACCTCTTCCAAAGGAACTGGAGTTCCTTGCTTAAAAGTCAACAGACTGCGTGGGGTGGCTAGTCTTTGAGATTGCTCGTTGATTATATCTGAGAACTTCTTGAAGACTTCTCGGTTATTTTTCTGGGCTGCCTCTTGGAGCAACAAAGTTGTCATTGGATTGACTTGGTGGTACTCCCCTCTTCTACGCCAGAAATATTGGCCCCCAACTGATAACGTATTTTTGAGATCTGGTGTTTCGACATAAGCAGAAGCATGGCGCCTCAGACATTCTTCACCAAGTACTTCAACAGTCACCCCACTGATTTTAGACGGAGTCCCAGCAAAGTATTCATGGACAACGTCCTCACTGAGCCCGATAGCTTCAAAAATTTGCGCCCCACGATAACTCTGGATCGTGGAAATACCCATTTTCGCAAAAACCTTAAACATTCCTTTGCGAATCGCTTTCAGATAATTTTTGATCGCTTTCTCATAGGTCAACTCTTCAGGGAGGGTTCCTTCTGAAAGGATCTGCTCAAAAGTCTCAAAAGCGAGGTAGGGATTAATAGCACCGACACCATAACCGATGAGAAGGCAGAAATGAGCAATTTCTCTGGCTTCTCCTGTTTCCAGAACTAGACTAGATGAGCTGCGCAGTTTCTCACGTATCAGGTGGTGGTGAACCGCACCAACCGCAAGTAGTGCCGGAATCGGAACGTGATCTCGACCAACTCCACGATCACTTAAAATCAAATATTCTTTACCAGATCGGATCGCTGATGCGGCTTCTGCACAAATTCTGTCCAGGGCTTTCTGCAAGCCACTAACTCCTTCAGAGGTGGGGAATAGAAGCGAGATTGGGGCAGCCTTTTCATGATGACGTAGCTTTGCAAACTGAGCATTAGTCAGGATCGGCCCATCTATCTTAATCAATTTTGCGTGGCCAGGCTCAGGACTCAGGATATTGCCTTCACCACCAAGATGGCTGGTCATAGACATAACCATCTCTTCTCGAATTGAATCGATCGGTGGGTTACTGACCTGAGCAAAGATCTGCTTGAAATACCCGTAGAGCAACTGTGGTCGATCTGAGAGTGCAGCTAACGGGGCATCGTTGCCCATAGAACCTGTCGCTTCTTCGCCATCCCGAATCATTGGAGTCAGGAGGATATTCATGTCCTCTGTCGTGTATCCAAAAATTTTCTGTCTCTCCAGTAAAGTTTCTGGATCACTTTTGGGTAGGTCTGCTGGGGTGGTCAGCGAATCCAATGGGATCACGTTGTCATTTAGCCAAGTTGCATAAGGCTGTGCTCCACAGATTTCCTGCTTGAGTTCCTCGTCACTGATAATCCGGCCTAAATGCGTATCAACGAGAAACATTTTCCCCGGTTGCAACCTTCCCTTCGAGACAATGTCCTCTGGATCAATGTCCACGGCTCCAACCTCAGAAGCCATAATTACGAAGTCATCCTTAGTTACCACGTAACGGGCTGGACGGAGCCCATTTCGATCCAGAGTCGCTCCAATTTGGATTCCATCTGTGAAAGCTAGAGCAGCTGGACCATCCCAAGGCTCCATAAAATGTTCATGATATTCATAGAATGCTCTCTTCTCTGGAGACATGTCTGCCTGAGTCTCCCATGCTTCGGGAACAAGCATCATCATGGCGTGAGGAAGTGAGTAGCCGGAGAGAACAAGAAATTCCAAAACGTTGTCCAAACAGGCCGAGTCACTTCCTGATGGGACAATGATTGGTAAGAGATCGCGAATATTTTCGTAAAGTGGACTCTCTAATTTTTCTTGACGGGATCGCATCCAGTTGATGTTACCCCGGAGTGTGTTGATTTCACCGTTGTGAGCAAGGTAACGGAAGGGCTGCGCTAAATCCCAACGTGGGAAGGTGTTAGTTGGGAAGCGAGTATGAGAGAGAGCGATTGCGCTCACAAAGCGCTCATCTGCCAAATCTGAGAAGAAAAGATCCATCTGGTCAGCTCGCAACATCCCTTTGTAAGCCAAAGTTCTTGTGGACATGCTTGTCACCACAAAATCTCTGGTATTGAGCAAAGTGTTCCGGATCTCGTTTCGTGCCACATAAAGCAATCTCTCCAACTCTTGCTGAGTTTTGTGACCATTCCCCGCAAGAAAGAGCTGCTTGATCACTGGCATTGATTCAGCAGCTTGTTTACCAACGTAATTCGTATCGATCGGCACATCCCGCCAACCCAAGCCAATCAAATCATTCTCACTGACAATGCTTTGGATCGCCTCCACACAATGAAATTGCTGCCTATCATCATGAGGCAGGAACATCGTTGCCACCCCATAGCTTCCTTCGGCGGGAAGCACAAATCCCAACTTAGCGGTTTCTTCTCGCAAGAATGCATCGGGTATCTGTAAAAGGATCCCAGCACCATCGCCAGTTTCTGGGTCAGCACCAATGGC
>JAQWOT010000352.1 GCA_029245725.1 SAR324 cluster bacterium
ATGGTAGCAGGGGAAGAATTTGAACTTGCGACCTTCGGGTTATGAGCCCGTCTGTCAGAGTATTCTCTCATTTACCCAGAAGTAGCCCTGATTTATGATATAGCCTTGTAATTACTGGTGATATTGATAGATTATTTGGTCAGATGTGTCAACTAGTATCCCTCATTTACCCATAAATTGGTTGGGTATATGGTTGGGTAAAATGAAATCTGAACCAAAGAGCATCAATGCCAAGAGCTGTTCGAGTTCAAACAGATTATAAGGGTGTCTCATACGTTGAGAAGAATGATGAGAGGATCTTCTACATCACCTACCGTAGGCCTGAGAGCCGAAAACTATATGAAGAGAAGGTAGGAAGGAAGTCTCAAGGCTGGACACCCGCAAGGTGTGCTTCAGAACGTGCCAAAAGAATGGCCGGGCAATCTCAGACAAATGAAGAGAAACGCCAAGCTAGTAAAGTAGCGAGGTTGGCTGAATCAGAGAAACCGACGATAGACCGACTGTGGGAGCTTTACCTTGAAACAAAGGGTAGTTCTCTAAAAGGCGTCAACACTGATAAGAACCGCTATGATTTACATATCAAGAACACATTTGGTAAAAAGACTCCACAGGAATTGGCTCCACTTGATGTAGACAAACTGCACCTAGATCTGCTTAAAGAGCACAGCAGCAAAACAGTGAGCAATGTTCTGGAATTACTCCGGAGGATTATCAACTTTGGAGTCCGCAAGAAACTCTGCCCGGCACTGGACTGGACGATTCAATTACCAAAAGCTGATCCTGACTCTGAGAGGATTGAAATACTGTCTGATGAGCAGTTTAGAGAGCTTCACAAAGTTTGGGATGACTATCCTGACCAACATATCGCCCACCTTCACCAGTTCATTGCCTGGACTGGCTCTCGAGCCTCAGAACCACTAAAGCTGCTTTGGACGGATGTTGATTTCAATCAACGTCTTTACACAAAGCGAGATACGAAAAGCGGGAAGTCCATCATCTTTCCAATGAGTGAGAAGTTACATTACATTCTACAGCAACAACGAGAATTGCTTGAGGACTCTCCAGAGGCAATGCAGACCAGCAGGTTTGTATTTCCGGGTCCTGCAGGAGGTCAACGCAAACTGGATTCATACCTCCGTCACTTCCGTAGGATACGAGATCTAGCAGGGATACCTGAAGACTACCGGCCAAATTACTGCCTGAGAGATACGGTGGCCTCAAGGCTCTTGTCTTCCGGTGCTACTCTTGATGAAGTTGCGTATCAATTAGGTCACTCGCCAGGCTCCCCAATGACACGCCGCTATGCCCGATTTTTGGAATCTGCTCAAAGAGGGATTGCCGATCGGACCCAGAGGGTGATGGATGAGATGTTGAACTGATGTATTTTGAGTACCCAAAAACCTTACCTTTTTGTCCCGCTTTAGAACTAAGATTTTAGTCCTCCCGATAAGACTTTATCATTGTCAGTGAATGCCCCTAAGTCACTCACTCCGGATAACCATTGGACATTTTAGAAATTCCCTATAACTATTGGTTGTCAGCTAGTGTCTTGTAGTCCTGGCTAGGCGAAGTTGATCTTCATATCGGCTTTGGCAGCCTGGTGTAAGCGTTGATTCTGCTGGGTTGCAGACACTAATCCATCGTTAACTCCAAAAAGCCTCCGTTTCTGATGCCAAAGAATCCCGACTCCTCCAGATATCTTGAACTTCCTCATTCCAGTGCCTATCAACGCCACAGTATTGAAGAAATTCAGCATGGACGCACCTTTGTAGATCGACACTACTATCGTGTGTTGCTCGATTCGATGGTTAACGATCTGTATGATCCGAAGCGAAAACAACTCAAACTATTAGAAGAAGTTTGGTCAGCTGCAGAAAATCCTGAGACCTCAAAACCAGACTAAAAAAAGAACCTGATTTAACCCGGACCTGCTAAATGACTTTTTGCCAACCTTAAGAGCATCTCCCTTCAATTAAACGAACTCTCGCAGATTAACTAAAAGCCCTACTTCGCATACCTACTTATTCCTGTTTTGCCCAAACATTATTGATTGTCCTCAAGAGACTGGATGAATCTTAGAGGTACACGTCGATCAATAAGGTCCAAAGTGAGTTCGAAATGAAGCTGGAATCAATGAGAACAAAAGAAAGGATCTACAAATGACTCAGAAGATGTCCTTGCTGGATGCTGTGCCCAACTCAGAGGGGAACTTAGAAGAAGCAGCACTGCTTCACGCCTATGATCAAAGCTGGCAACTGTATGTAAGAGCCTGTGATCTCAGACCAGTCTCTGATATGGATGAAACCAGGCGCATAGATTATGAGAATTCGAGAGACCGAGAGCAAGAAGATGAACGTAAAAAAGACCTCTGGCAAATGCTGCAATATGCCGCAGGATTTCAGCATCTGATTGCTTCAAAGGGCGAACAGGTCATTCCATTACCCTACTGGAACCTGATCCTGTGGAAGAGCCTTCCCGTTTTTCACTTCATAGTTAACGGACGTGACTATGCTTACACGACACCCGTCAATAACCTGTTGGTTGAGAGTACCTTTGCAAGCCTGGCTGAGCCAATCTCTGCAGAAACAGTTTTGAAGCTCCAGACCGATTTGCCTTTTGAGAACTTGCAAAAAGCTTTTGCTGAAATGGTTCGGCAGGGATGGCTCAAAGCGGGGGCTGAATTACTTGTCCCTAAACGCTTTGTAAGATTTGGTCAAAATGAGCCAGTTCCTCCATCAGCTGCTTGCTTTGATTGGTTGACAAAGCAAGCAAGGCTTAGATGTGTGGCTGATATACTAGATCTCAGAAAATCAATTCTCCATCAACACTTCCTGCATTATGGGAAACCTCTGAATGCAAAGGCTCTCAAAAGAGGACGTAAACCAACTGATGATGATCTTCCAAAGAACACAATGGCGATTTTAAGGAATCACCTCCCAGATTAGTCCTCGCATTCGTCAAACTCTCTCTCACTTCAATCTTCCCCCTTCGACAGTTTTTTCAGCAGCAAGTCCACATTCAGTTGGCGCGAGTTTTGGCGCGAACACTATCGCGCCTCTTCTCGGGGCGCGCTACTGGGTCCTCTTTAGTAAAATGGAGACAATAAACAGAACACAAAGTTCTGCAGCTTTGTTCACTATCGCATTATTGAAAGGTCTAAATGACTAGTGATTATCCCAAAGATTATCTCACCGAACAGGAAGCGGCTGATTACATAAGCTTGAGTGTGAAGACTCTGAGGCGTTGGCGCTTTGATCGTCGTGGCCCCAATTACGCCAAAATAGCTGGCAAATCGATTCGTTACC
Source organism: SAR324 cluster bacterium (assembly GCA_029245725.1). NCBI lineage: Bacteria > Deltaproteobacteria > SAR324 cluster bacterium. The sequence continues at coordinate 3,306 of JAQWOT010000352.1, forward strand.
CACTTTTGGAATTACAGGAGTGGATCAAGCAACAAATGGTTGCTCACGACTGATGCTTGATCCTGCGAGCTGATGACTTTGCGGGATCAACTCAAGGAAAAAAGTACTTGATTTCAGAACAATTACACTACTGGGATTATTATGGAAAATAATCAAAAGGGCGCTGCGCCAGAAAGCCCTATGAGGGACAAAGCTCGAAAATGTTTGTCACCGAAAGAGACTCTTGTGACCACAGGAAGCAACGTCTTTTTCAACGGATCTGGACAAGCTGGCTTCAGGGATTTTGAAGCAAAGAGCCTGCAATGGGTCTATTCAGTAATTCGAGACGGGAAACTGCCACTGACTGAAGACGAGCAAGCAGTTTCTCAGCAAAGTCCATCTCTGATTGATGAATTCAAATTGTTAGCAGCTCTAGCGGCAAAAGCGGAGGCAGCCAAAGCAGAATTGTTAGAACTTGAGAAGCAAGCCAGCACAGAAGAACTTCCAGCTGGTCAGGAACCAAGCTTACTGACAAAAGCTAAGGAAGATCATACCAGGTTGAAGAAAGCATATGACCTGCAAAAGAAGTCCCTCCCAGTGTTCTGCTGGAGTGGTACTTTTGCGCAAGGGCAGCGGCCTAAGAATGACAACCTCCTCCAGCACTCCGGACGTCTGCAGCTTGATCTTGACGGTCTCGGACTTAAGCAGGCTCAAGAGGTTAGAGAACTGCTGGCCAACGACCCTCACATCGAAGCAGTATTCTTGAGTCCATCCAGACTTGGAGTAAAAGCTGCGATGCAAATCCCTGCTTGCCTTGATGACAAGGAGCATAAGCAGGCTTTTCAGGTAGCCAGACGATACATCAAGGAAAAATACAATCTGATCATCGATGAGAATTGTAAGGATGTTCGTCGACTATGTTTTCTCAGTTACGATCCGCAGCTAGTTTTGAATCATGATGCGGTACCTCTGAATACAAGTAAATGGTCGATTACAGAGCCTTCAGTAACAGTTGTTGATAAGCCCGCTGATCCTACTGAGTCCACTGAAGACTTATTTGAAGAACCACTAAACAATCCGGTAACTGTTTCTGCCAAGCATTCCGATCTGACAACTGTTTCTGCCGAGCACTACCTTCAGCAGGGCCTTCAGCAGATTAGGTTTGCCTCTGAAGGCAGCCGTCACAAGACCTACTGTAAAGTTGCTTATAGCTGCGGTGGTCTTGTCTCTAGTGGCTTGTTGGCCCGAGAAGACACTCTTAAACTGCTTGTAAATACGGCAAGGAAAGTGCGACCAGAAGATCCTGCGGATGCAGAGAGAACAGTTCAACAATGCTTCTCAGAAGGTGAAAAGAAGCCTTATCGGCCAAAGGTTACTTCTTCAACGATCAAAGGTAACTGGCATTACCTCAACACTGCGCCCAATGAGCCTCAAAAACTGAAGCCAAACCTGCACAACATAGTCGAGTGGCTCTCAGTAGTTCAGAGGCCGATTTGGTATGACGAGTTTCATCACCGAACAATGACTGTTGATGAGAAAGGCCATCACCTGGAGTGGGATGATGAACTGACTCTTAAACTCACAAAAGAACTCCAGGATTTCGACTTAGGCTGGCGGGGTATCAGTGATGTAATTGTTGATAAGGCTGTGCAAACCTACGCTTACCAGGATAAACGCAATGAACTGACAGACTATCTGGACTCTCTACAATGGGACGGAGTGGCTCGCATAGATAGCTGGCTGGTTAACTTCTGTAGAGCAGAAGACAATCTCTACACCAGAGAAGCAGGGAGATGCTGGCTGTTGGCTGCAGTGACCAGGGCCTATCTGCCTGGCACGAAGTTCGATCACTGCCTGATCTTGCAGGGTAAGCAAGGCTATTTCAAATCAACGGTTTTTAGCATCATTGGTGGCAACTGGTTTTGCGAACTCAAGGAATTCAGGGGCAAAGAAGCCCAAGAGAAACTTCTGGGCAAATGGATTGTTGAGTTTGCAGAGATGTCGGTATTGAAAAAAGCAGACACTGAAACCATCAAGAGTTTTGTCACAGAGAGAGCCGACCGATTTCGTCCTCCTTACAGCAAGAGGGCCAGGGATTTTCCAAGAACCTGCGTATTTGGTGGATCTACTAATGAGGATGAATTCCTGAGTGACACCACAGGTAATCGGAGATTCTGGCCAATCCACATACCGAACCCGATACGTATCAATGAGTTTCAGCAACAGAGAGATCAACTGCTGGCTGAAGCGGTTCATCTTCACAAGGTCGGGAAGTCTTTTTTGATGAGCCGAGAGGCTCAGACAATAGCTGAGAGGGAACAGGAGCAGGTACTCTCAGTTGATCCGTGGGAAGAGACTGTCAGGGATTACATCGCAGGTCGTAAGGAAAAATCAGTCACGATAGATCAGTTGATTGAGCATCTGCAGGGTGAACACGATAACAAATTACAGATTCACACAGGTCATAGAATGAGGGTAGGTAAGGTGCTGCAACATCTTGGCTGGGAAAAAAGACGTAGTACTGCCAGAGATGACAAAGGAAAACGCAGCTATGCCTACTGGCCAGGAGAAGCTGCTTCGGTGCTACCGAATGGCGCAACAAAAAACGAGGAAAATCGCCCAATTGAGACCTTCCAAATTGATGGCCTGAGTCACGATAGCCAACCTCTCAATAAC
>JAQWOT010000353.1 GCA_029245725.1 SAR324 cluster bacterium
ATCGCTAAAAAAAGTCCCAATGTTGGCTCTGGCTGGCGGTGGACTCCTTCTTTGGCAAGGTCCTCGGCTTTGTCTGTGGAAGAAGGACGATCAAAACCAGTAAGCTCCTTTGGCAGCAGATCAAGCACCTACCGACGATGGGCTATGGCACGGACTTGCTGAAGGCCTACGAGAATTTCATTCCACAGGCCAAGCATTACGCGGGAAAGACCTTCACCACACAAATCGAATCACTCAACTGCCGACTCAGGCATTATCTAGCCAGGCTCCATCGTAAAACACTTTGCTACAGCAAATCAAAAATGATGTTGGAAGTCTCTTTGAAACTGCTCATCCATAAGCTAAACAACCCTTAAGCTCCAACGCCTGTGGGTAAATTGTAGAATGGAGATTCACTTTTTGGCCAAAACTCCGGGCTGGTTGTTCCAGCTGTGAGTTTGTTCAGTTTGTGAGTAACATAAATCCAATGTAATGGGCGCGCAGCAGCATCTGCTATCGTGGCCCCGAGTAGAATTCCTCTATTTTTTTGAAGACTTTTCATTGGGTGTAGCAGCACTAAATTGATTTCAATTAAAGATATTAAACACTAATTAAATTGCTAATTTACCCAATATTTTGGACCTCGTCTTCAAATATTTACGAAAACTTGCGCTATCGAATAGCAAAAAATATCTGAGCAAGACGCAAAGGAAATAACTAATTTTCTGGAATTAAAACATTGTTTATATTTCGATTTCTGTCATCAAAGTAACTTTTGGCCTCTTTGAGTAACGCAAAGAATGGGTAGTCAGCCTGCCCACTTTGAAAACTCCTGACCAAAAACTTCTATCTTGCAGAATGCAGTTGAAATAAAATTGATACAGCTGTTGAAGCTAAAACATTCTAACGCTTAGAGCTGTAGTGAGAGAAGAATAAAACATATTATTCGGAAGGAGGACCTCCGCATTTCGTCTATGACGAGTAGCAGTCGCTTGCAAACAATTGAATTAATCAGAGCAAGATAATCTCATTCAAATGGGCTAGGATGAGTCTAAATTCTCAACAGAGGTGTGATGGTAAAGTTGAGGAGAAAATAGATTATTGAGTAAGCTTCTCTGTAGATGCTCATCAGCAATAAAAAAACGATTTACTTCACTTGGTGCAAGATGGTTTGCACAAGTGTTTTGCACAAGTCGAAAACACTGTTGACAACACAGCAAAACCAACTAGGACAGCGACTCCCTTTTCAAATTGTTCATATCCACCAACACCTACTACCATTGCACCCCCCAGCACACCAAATCCCATCTGAGTAGCTCCAACAATTCCGGAAGCACTTCCCCCAAGTTCTCCTGCAGACGCTATAGCTCCCATCGTCGTTGTTGCCATTACAAACCCAGCCGAAAAGCCAAAGAAAAAGCTGGGAATTCCTATCAAAATAGGGTGGCTCACGCTTAGTAAGCTGGGCAAAAGCAAAGCACTAATCGCAAAAATAGATAATACACCTCCTAGTTGAGCCATTCTTTCGAGGCCTAGTTGATGAACCAGATGCTTTGTTAAGAAATTTCCAAAAGCAAAACCAATTGGGCTGAACATAAACCAGAAACCAACTTCTGCAGTATTGACTCCTATCCTCTGATACTCAAAAGGAATGAAGCCAATCATTGTAAACCAGATTCCAACACAACAGGCGGAAGCCAGCATGAAGGCTAAGAATAATCGATTGGTCATAAGTGCGAGATAATCTCTTATAAAATTTCTCAACTCAATTCTTTTTAGTTGTTGAAGGTTGGTTTCAGGAAGGAGGATCATGTTCAATACAAGCGGCACCATTCCTGCGAGGAAGATTCCCAGCATAACCCCCCTCCAGCTAACCAGATCAGTAATCAGGCCCCCAAAAGCGAAGCTACAGATAGGCACAACAAGCATAATACCTGTGATCAGTGCGAGAGCACTTGCACTCTCTAAACGGCCATAAGAGTCATTGATAATCGCTCTGATAATTGAATAGACTGAGGCAGCACCAAATCCCTGAAGGATTCTTGCTAGAATTAACGTTTCAAATGATTCAGCCAAAGCTGCTATCAGGCCGCCAAGTGCTAAAATAGCTAGGCCAAAGAATAATGGCCGTCGACGGCCATAGCGATCTGAGAAAACACCATAAATCAATTGAAAAACAGCTAGCGAGATAAAGTAACTGGATAAAAGTGACTGTGAATCAGACTCATCAACACTGAACTGCTCAGTAATAGAACTAAGAGCCGGAGAAATGATCGTTGTTCCAACTGTGCCACAACCCATGTTCAAAACTAAGAGCCAGATGGCTACCTTTTGTGGCATGTCGGACTAGTTTTTGAGAATTGAGAAAACAAGTTTTGATGACAGATTTCAAGGATCAAGAGAGGCTACTTGGAGTTATCATTTGCACAAAAGGCCAACATGATTTGATATGGTTCCAGAATGTTTTTGGGATCTCTGTGGAACTATCTTCTGGCAAGAACAAAAAATTTCCTAAGGATCGTTGCAATCTACTTTTTCTATATTTTCACCATGGAATCCTCTCTCCATCCCAGGCGTAGAAGGCACCCAAAGGATTCTTGTCCACACGCTCTATGACATCCATCATACGTTTTACACTATATTCGGGAGTGAAGAGATGGTCTGGATCCATGTTTTTGGAAAAAGGGGAACTCAGATTCGTGTCTACGGTGCCAGGATGAAGAGCAAGTACTTTGACATTCGGGCAACTACGATTGAATTCAATTGCAATATTGCTGAGCATCATATTCAGCATAGCCTTTGAGCCCCTGTAGCTATACCAACCACCAGCTCGGTTGTCCTCAATACTTCCGACTCTCGCAGAAATAGCAGCAAAGACAGCCTCTTTTTTGTGCCTCATTAACTTCATGAAATATTTAGCCAGCAAGACAGTAGGAAAGGTATTGACCCGCACCGCTTCAATAAACTGCTCCTCATTAATTTTCCGCAGGCTTTTCTCAGGCCCATGGTCACTTTTATGAAGATAGCCAACACAGTTAACAAGATAGTGAATTTCGGACACCTCTTCACTAACTACCCTTGCAATTTCCATCATCCCCTCTTCTTTGGTACTATCGGCTTTTATAGAGCGAATACGATCGGGATAATTCTGTATCAAAGTCTCCAACTTCCTACTGTGAACTCCTACCCCTGTATCTGATCGATAAGTAACAAACACTTTGCTTGCACCACACTTGAGTAGCTCTTCAACAAACTGAGATCCTAATCCCCCGTTAGCACCATTGATCAAAGCATTTTCAAATCTATACATCCTTACTCCTTGTTTAATTCTCAATAATAAAATTTTAAATTTTTTTCGAGATTAGCTTGTTCTGATTTTCTTTTGAGAAATTCATTTCTCGGCAGAATTCTCGGGGATCTTTTCTAAATGAAGTAGTTCACTGCCTTAACTCAGTTTTGCAGATTAGGGTGAGCGCTTTTTTGGAAAAGATAAGTGAGTTGATTATATCATTAGCGTCCTCTCTCTTCTATTAACTCATCATCTAACTGGGTGGAATAAGTTGATCGTACCATCAGGCATCGCAGTGTTGCAGAATATTTCTCTGCCACTTGCCTGCTGATTGGAGGAAACGCAAATGATGAAAACAACTAAAATCAATTTAATAGAATGTGTCAGCAGTCTAAGTTGTTAGTTAGTTAGTTAGAACATGCTTCTGAGTCACCGAAAAAAGAAAAAAAGCAATTAAAAAAAGAAACACATAAAACTTCTTCTTTTGTGAAGAATAATGTCAGTCAAAAAAATATTATAATTAATAATATCAATATTTTATATAAATAATTCCGATGGCATAATTTTCGGAAAAGTTACAGTTCCAAAATATCGATCCCGATATTTATTTTTAGCAATTCTAAAAGAGTAGATCTGTAAAAAATTTGATGCTATTCATTCTGCTTTCAAGTACAGCAATTGCGATGGCTGGCAGCGGTCACATGAAAAATTTGGTTGAGATGGCGGCAGGCAATGATGCCTTCAAGACCCTGGTAGCAGCAGTGAAAGCTGCAGGACTCATGGAAACTTTGGCCGGCAAAGGGCCATTTACAGTCTTCGCACCGACAAATGAAGCATTTGCTAAACTGCCTGAAGGTACAGTTGAAAGTCTGCTGAAGCCAGAAAACAAGGACAAATTGATCTCTGTTCTCACATACCACGTCATCCCTGGCAAAGTAATGTCCAAGGACATTAAGCCAAGTCAAATGGTTAAGACTGTCACTGGACAGCAGGTATCAATTAAACTTTCTTACGGGAAAGTACGTGTTGACGGAGCTAATGTGACTGCAGCCGATGTGGAAGCCGCAATGGTGTAATTCATGTCATTGATTCGGTGATTCTTCCGAAGAGCTGACTCCTTCTTCATCTGTTCTTTGATCAATCGCTGGCCCTATCTGGGCCAGTGATGGCCTCTGAAAAGTTAGTTTGTGTTGGTTCCCTAAAAATAGCCTCTGCAAACTCTCTCACATGCCCCGAACACAGTTTGAAAAAATTAACCGAGAAACCATGATTGATATCATATTAGGAAGTTTACTCATCTTTGCAGCAGTTGTGTTTGCAGCGCTGCTAGCGCTATTTGTATTGTTTAGAAAACAAAAAAAGAAACACGAGCACGATTATTGGTGTCAC
>JAQWOT010000354.1 GCA_029245725.1 SAR324 cluster bacterium
TAGACTGCCACCTTCAAATCAGGCTTCTTCAAGTCAGTTTCTGCCATCTCCAGATAAGCTTCCCGCACAGCCTTCAACTCCTGCCGAGCCACTTTATTGCTTCGCTCCTTGCGCAATGCCCGTTGAAAAACCTTATAGGCATCATCCAAATTGTTTTTTTGCAGCAGCAGGTGTCCGATCCGGTTGAGCAGTTCAACCGATTCAATTTCGGGAATCAACGGCTGGTAGATCTCAAGGGCCCGCTTGAAGTTCTGCCTTTCAAAAAATTCTTCACCTCTTTGAAAGCATTCTTCCAGATCAAAATAACCCTGGGATCGCTGCAGCAGCTTGTGGGTTATGAAGAAATGTCGTCGAGCCGGCATCACCCTCTCAGCCTGTTGATACAACAGCCCAAGGTTAGCGTTGGCATAGCGATGATTCGGGTACTTGCCGAGCAGTTGCACTAGTTTATCGATGGCATCCTGACGTTTTCCCATTTGTGAAAGAGGCAGAATCCAGAAACAGCTTAAGTTCAGATCCTTTGAGTTTTCACCAGATAGTTGGTCGAAGCACTTCCGGGCAACGTCAGCAATTTTCCGATCAAGACAACAAAATCCCAATGTCAGTAGCAGTTTCTGCCGCAGTGAGAGGTCTTCCTTGGTATCATTCAGGATATAATCAAAAAGGCTTTGCCAGTGAACCTCATCCGGCTCAACACTCTCATCAAATTCTTCTTCTGTGACATCATCAAGTTCGAAGGACTCGTCCTCCTCAAAATCCTCCTCCTCAGCATCCAACATGTCATGATGTAGTTCCCACAATTCAGGAAGGTCATCCTGATAGTCTGGCAGATACAAGGAAGTGCGCTGCTCATATTCGCGGATGGCCTGCACTGCCACGCTGTCAGCTAATTCCAGACGTGCAATGGTCGCAGGGAGATTGTAGGTGGCGTAGTTATGCTTTGGCTTCAAGCGAAGGCAGTGTTCATAGAGGCTGATCGCTTGGTTCCAGTCCCCATTTTTTCTGCAGAGATTCCCAATGGCGTTTGCCAAATCAACGTTATCAGGGTTCATTGACAGCAGACTACTGCCAACTGAAATCAAGGCGGACAAATCACCACTGCCCTGCATATCGCGATAGATATCAGCCACAGTTTTGGAGGCCAACTCGCGATGAACCTGCATTGCCTTGCTGAACTCGATCATGGACCGGTCATAAAAATGGCTATCGAGCAACTGTTTTCCCCGCTCTAGCAGGGTGAGAGCCTCTGACTCACTGTCCGTAGCCACAGACTTTCGCAATTGATCCAGAATATTCATGTACACATCCAATGAAACTGAAGGTCTATCTGGACTGACCCAACTCCCTGCTTCCACATCTGTGGATTGAAATCAAGCTATACTGGTTGATAGGCAAATTGGGTAATGGTGTTCTTGATTCACGAAAATTTATCATAGTAAATCAGGAGATTTTTGGAAACGTGTTCATCCGATTTTTTTCTAATTTCACCAGCTTGACCCCTTTCCTTGAATATCTCCTCAACGGATCTGGTCAATACTGGAACTTTTCTTTTCTGCTTTCTCGTCACAAGATCAAATAAACAACAAGCAATAATTCAGCAAACTGACTTCCAAATGGACGACTAACTGCTGAAAAATCAAAGCACCACTGAAAACCTGGTTTCTATAGTCTGAATGAATTGATCAGGAATTGCCCTGCGACTCGGACTGCGAGT
>JAQWOT010000355.1 GCA_029245725.1 SAR324 cluster bacterium
CAACCAATCCGCATCCATCGTGAAGGCACTCATCGTCCCAACTCCTGCAACCGAGCGTCAAGTTGTGGATACACCCGTCGAGCATTGCCTTCGAAGACTTTTTGTCGATCAACTTCCGATAGATTCAACGCATCCACATAGTGCTTGGTATCATCAAAGAATTGTCCAGTTTCCGGATCAATTCCGCGTACAGCTCCAACCATCTCGGAACCAAAAAGAATGTTTTCGATGTCAATCACCCGAAACAGAAGATCAATCCCCGGCTGGTGGTAAACGCAAGTGTCGAAGAAGACGTTCTTCATCACATGATCAGCCAGCAGCGGTCGTTTGAGCATATCAGCCAAGCCGCGGTAGCGCCCCCAGTGATAGGGCACTGCTCCCCCACCGTGTGGAATGATAAACCGTAAATTCGGAAAATCACTGAACAAATCCCCTTGGATGAACTGCATGAAGGCGGTGGTGTCCGCGTTGATGTAGTGTGCTCCAGTCGCATGGAAGTTTTCGTTACAGGAACCAGAGACGTGAATCATCGCAGGCACATCCAGCTCGACCATCTTTTCAAAGAAGGGATACCAACTCTTGTCAGTCAGCGGCTTGGAAGTCCAGTGTCCACCCGAAGGATCTGGGTTGAGGTTGCAGCTGACAAAACCCAATTCCAGGACGCAGCGCTCCAGTTCAGCAATTGAATTCGCAATTGGCACACCAGGTGATTGGGGTAACTGGCAAACACCCACGAAGGTCTCCGGAAAGAGATCAACCACTCGTTTGATCATGTCGTTACAGGCTCGGGTCCAGCTTTGAGAGACCGCTTCATCTCCCAAGTGATGGGCCATCGCCGAGGCTCGAGGCGAGAAAATCGTCATATCAGCCCCACGTTCCCGAATCAACCGCAGTTGGTTCTGTTCGATACTCTCCCGAATCTGATCATCTGAAATCTCTCCAAGCACTGGAAGTGGCTGGGAAGCATCCTTGTAGGCAGCCAACTGTGCATCACGAAATTGCTGCAAGGGCGCAGGTGCCGTCGTGTAGTGTCCGTGGCAATCAATGATCAGCATTTAGATTTCTCTGCTTGAGAGTAAAGTTGAGCCAGCATCTGGTCCAGCAGTGGGAGCAACTCATCCTGTTCCAACGCCTTGGCAAACTGGGGAGCCCAAGCCTGCCTCTCCACCGTTGCCTGGCTCATTTGTGGGTCCAAACCAGCAGCCTGCACCGTCAAGGCGACCTCGCGCATCTCCTCTGCTCGGCGGACACCGTGTTCCAGGGTCCGTGAGATCATGTAGCGCGCATGGCACGGCCAATTCTCCATCGGGAAGAGATTGTTGAGCGAATCCAGCACCTCTTGTTCAACCCCGTAGTGTCGGGCGGAGAGCAGTGACTCTGAGATCAGTGCTTCGAGGCCCTTGATCATCACGCTACGGCACATCTTGGTCGCCGAAGCCTTGCCAATATTGGCATCACAGAAGCCCATTCCTGCAAAGCCCAAGGTCTGACCAATCTCTACGAATGTCAATGCATGTGGACCACCCAGTAGCATCGGGGATTTGCTACGCAGGGGATGGATCGGAGACATCACAGCGGCTTCAACGTATCGACCTCCAGCCCCCTCGATCAGTTGAGCGGCATGGTGCTTGGTCTCTGGAGCGACTGAGTTCAGATCGAGGAACCAGCAGTCCTTGGGCAAAGCTTCTGTGATCGACTGAGCGGCTCTCAGGTCCTGAGCAGCTGTAACTGCACTAATCACGAGCTGTGCATCCGTCACAGATTCTTGGGCCTGCTGATAGCCAACCACGTGAGGACAAGCCAACAGATTTTTACTGGCCGAGCTCTCTTTCTCGGCAAACAGCAGATCAAAGGCAGTCAGTTGAAGCCCAGAAAGCTTACCCAGATCCTCGGCCAGGGTCCGGCCCACTTCCCCAAAACCTAGTAAACAAATGCGCTGAATGGGTCTCACTGACCACTCCACACAGACGAGGGGATCATCACTTCTCCACGCATCAGCATTCTCGCTGTTCGTAAGAGACCCGCACGATGAAGCAAGACCTCGCTTCCCTGTACTCCAACTTCCAAACCGACCGTGAAAAAACCTGTTGGATGTTCCACCTCCAAAGTCACTCTACCAGATTCGGCCAGTAGTCCGGTAACAGCCTGAGCCACGGATCCGGGCAGCACACACGCCGAGGCCAAACTGACCGCCCCCAGCACTCCAATCGCTTCATGCACCCGGTGTGGGATGAAAGTCCGAGTGGCAATCACTCCCCCGTGTTGAGCTTGAGCCACCAGTGACATCTTGGGAACCGTCTTCTTGCTGACATCTCCTAGATTCATCAGCGAACCTGCCTGCAAGCGAATGGATTCAACCCGGCTCTTCAGTTGCGAGTCTGCTTCCAATTCCTCCAGAGTTTCATAGCCTGTCTTGCCCAAATCCTGGGCTGCGATCAGCACGACAGGCATGCCGTTGTCGATGCAGGTGACATGGACTCCATCAATTTGATCGCAGGCCCTGCCTGTCGGTAGCAGGGCACCACAGCTCGAACCAGCGGTGTCCAGAAAATCTAGAAGGACCGGCGCTGCGGTACCAGGAACCCCATCGATCCGGGCTGTCCCTTCGTAGTTGACTTTCCCTTGTGGCGTCTGAACCTGGGCAATAGCCAGGTTGGCCGTATTGACCATGTGGATGCGAATTTCGGTGAGATCACCCTGCGGTTTGACGAGTCCTTTCTCAATGGCAAAGGGACCGACTGCTGCCAGGATATTGCCGCAGTTCTGACTGTCACTGACCTCGGACTTGTCAACGACGACTTGTAGGAAGAGATAGTCGATATCCGCATCGGAGCGAGCGGACTTGGAGACCACCCCCACCTTGCTAGTGAGTGGATGAGCCCCACCCACCCCATCAATCTGACGCAGATCTGGGGAACCCATGGCAGCAAGTAGCACCTGGTCACGTAGTTGGGCATAGTTCGGTAGATCATCACCCAAAAAAATCAGGCCCTTGGAGGTTCCACCACGCATCAGGCAGGCAGGAATTGCTGTCTGCATTTCAGCCCTGCTCAGCATACTTGATGTATTTTAACCCCTTCTCTGCGAGTCGTTCGCGCATCTTGTAGAGATCCAGTCCCAGCACACCAGCCTGGAGTTGGGCACGCTTGTCTTCTTCATTGGCTAGCCGAGCCTGTGCTTTTTGCAGGACCTCGGTAGCCTCAGCCTGTCGGACCACAACCACACCGTCGTCATCTGCGAGGATCAGGTCTCCCGGATACACCAGCGCACCAGCACAAACCAGCGGAGTATTGACGTTTCCCAGCGTCTCCTTGACCGTGCCCTGGGCGAAGATCGCCTTGGACCAGACGGGAAACTTCATTTCGGTCAAGGTTGCTGCATCACGCACCCCGGCATCAATTACCAAGCCAAGTACTCCTCGCGCCTGTAGCGAGTTCGCCAGCAGATCCCCGAAATAGCCATCCTCACACGGGCTCGTGGGAGCCACCACAAGGATGTCTCCAGCCTGACACTGCTCGACCGCCACATGAATCATCCAATTGTCTCCAGGGGCCACCTCACAGGTGACGGCTGTACCCACAATCTTGGCAGGACGGTAGATTGGGCGCAGGTAGGACGCCAGCAGACCCTTGCGACCTTGCGCTTCGTGAACTGTGGCAACATCCAAATCCTGATAGGCCTGAACCAATGCTTCAGGTGGACGCGGAATGTCTGTGATGACAACGGGCATCAGAATATACTCCAGCAAGTGAAAAAACAGCGAAGAGCGCGATCCAAGCAGCTAAAGAGGTAACTACAACTGATTAAGAATCCTCCCGTAGCAAAAAGTTCTCAAGCAAATTTCTGGAAAATTTCGGTATGAATTAAGATCAGAACTAGGCGGGAAGAGAGGATTCTAAGAGAGATCAATCCTCCCGAATCAGGAAATTTGAGAGGATGTCAGAGGGAAAAAAATCCTGAAGTCTCAGAGCGCTAGGAAACGGTCTAAACATCAGGAAAGCCAGGGTCTGCGTTCAAATCAGGGGGAACAGCATTGTGCGCTGACTTCACTGTTGGGCGAGACCTGCCCGCTTCCCCGTCCGTTTCGAGCAGCGATCCGATAGTAGTAGTATTTGTTGTTTGTCAAACCTGTCACATCATATGAACAGGACCCTGATGTACAGGAAGTGATGCCTGAGATTGCAGATAAATCTGGATCCGTAGAAGTATCCAGATTGGGATTGGTGAAAGTAATCACATTCGTGAGGCCACTGCTGGATTTCTCTGCTTGAAAGATCGTGTAGTCAATTGCTCCATCAACTTCGTCCCAGGTTAGTCGAAGAGTTGAGCCTCCTTGACCCGAAACATTGATGTTCTCTACCGCTGGAGGCAACGTAAAATTATAGAGATTGGCTACCTCTGAAGCAGTAAAGGCCCTACCGTAGATTTTGAATTCATCGATGTATCCCTTGTAGTTGGCATCCCGATAACGATTTTGACCAATCTTGATCTTGTCCCACTGTAAGCTACTACCGGACGTATACGGCCAACTTGTTTTCGTAGCTTTCAACACATTGTTTACATACAAATCGATGGAGTCGTTCGCACGGTGAACCACTACCACGTGATACCAAGTGGATTGTTGTAACCGTTGCC
>JAQWOT010000356.1 GCA_029245725.1 SAR324 cluster bacterium
AGAAAGTTTGACTGTATTCATCCGGAATTTTGCTATTGCATCACAGATCCCAGCTGGATGATTTGGACCAAGCACAGCTTTTTGATCACGGACATAAGATTCCTTAGTTGGCCAACGCATGACCATTGTTCCATTTCCTGCGCCATCCACTGAGCCATGGACAAGAAGATAAGCAGACCATGCTCTCTTTCCATCCACACTCCAGCTCACAGCAAGTGAAAATCAAACTCGTTGGTGTTCCATTGGATGAGATCATGGAGGGGAATGCACGTTGCTGGTGGCCGCTAGAATAGTTGGTTTGATAATTTATGCGAACACTGAACTCGTTTTCAACAACTGAAATTGCAGTTAAATCCTACCTAATAATTGTTGACTCCAAAATCCGATTCAATTAGTTTCCAGACAATCGTTTCCACTAAAATCATGTTTGATTTGTCGTAAGTACGGAAAGTCATGTTTTTCTCAATATTTCGCTTTTAGCGAATTTGATGGGTAGGAAATGAGAATCGTAACTTTACGGAGTAAGTGAATGTCACTCGAGAAACTGAAGAAGATTTCGGATATCTGTATTCTTGTTGAGAATGTAGAAAAGACGATTGAGTTCTACACAAAGAAACTGAATCTTAAAATTCGTCGTCGTGCGGAGGGTTTCGTTGATTTTTATGGTGACACGATTACCTTGGCAGCGTGGGAACTAGATCATATTAACTCTCATACTGGCGTCTCAAATAAACGTTCTCCAAAGCATGCACACAAAGCATGTATAGCCGTCGAATTGGAATCTCCTGAAACAGTTGATCAAATTTATACCGAACTTTCTCAGCGTGGGGTTGTTTTTTACGGTGAACCTGAAAGCTATGTCTGGAATGCACGCTGTGCTTATTTCACAGACCCTGATGGAACACTCTGGGAACTCTATGCCTGGGAGGAAGGTGGACCAGGAGATTACCACGAAGTCAATGCTGAAGAATCATCTCACCATTGAAAAACTGGGAAAATATTTTGGCAATCACAAAAAGGAGAAATATGAAACAGCATTCCCTTAATCGCCGTTCTTTCATTAAGGCATCAGCAGCTGGTATCGCAGCATTTGGCGCAGGAATTCAGTTGGTGATTCCAGAAAACGCTAATGCGGCGACGAAGGTGGTCGTTAAATATGATTGGCTTATGTCCAATGGACAGATCGGGGATATCGTTGCTGTAGAAAACGGCTACTTTGCTGAAAAGGGGCTGGAAGTGGAGTTCAGTCCAGGAGGCCCCAATTCTGCGACTGTACCACCTGTAGTCTCTGGTACGGCAACTCTGGGGCAATTTTCGGAAACTCCTCAACTCTATAACGCTCGGGCAAGCGGTGTTCCTGTAAAAATTCTTGCCTGTGGATACAGGACTGGCCCATATGCGCTGACATCAAAGCCTGATAAACCCCTGAGATCTGTTGCTGATCTCAAGGGAATGAAGATCGGGATTCAACCAACAGCAAGATTTCTGATGGATGCGATTGCAGCCAAAAACAATATCCCAATCGATGATCTAGATATTGTGAATGTCGGGTTCGACAAAGCACCATTAGTTAGAGGAGAAGTAGGAGCAATCGGTGGATGGATCACCAATACCCAGGCATTGAGTGTTGTTGGTGATGATCGCATCGATCTACTGCTCAGTGATTTGGGACTTGCTTCCTATGCTGATGTGTATTTTGCAACCGATCGTGCTATCGACAGTAACCCTGATGTATTGGCCCAATTCATAAGTGCTGTTGCCAAGGGGTGGGGATGGACTCATGCGAATCCTCAGGAAGCAGTTAGAAAAGCAGTAGCAGCATACCCAAATATGGATTTGGATTGGGAACTCAAGACAATCAAACTTGTTTTGAAAATGAGCTTTGATGATGATACCGCCAGAGATGGCTGGGGAACATTTGATCCCAATTCTGTTGAAGAACAGATTGCATTGTATGACAGGATTGGTCAATACCCAGATGGACGACCAAAACTTGAGGATGTCTACACATCAAAAATCCTCGAAATGACCTCAGCTGATCGTCCGAAACTTAACGCTCCGGGCGCCTGAGTACAATGAGCGTTGCGATAAAATGCGAGAAATTGAATGTTGGTTATCGCAACGCAGATTCTACGATCACAATCCTTTCAAATCTTGACCTAAGCGTTCCTGCCGGAGAATTTCTCACCATACTTGGCCCATCTGGTTGTGGAAAGTCTACGCTGTTGCGAGTAATAGCAGATCTTCTTCAACCATTGTCAGGGTCTATCAATGTTTTTGGGGCCAGTCCCGATGATGCACGCAACAGACGTCATATTGGTTTTGTTTTTCAAGATTCAACTCTTCTTCCCTGGCGCAGTGTAATAGAAAACATACAACTTCCCTCATCTGTCGGTGGATATCACAAGCATTCTATTTCGGGTGCCAAGATAAAATCACTGATGAAGCTGATGGGGTTGGAAGAACTTGATGATAGATATCCTCACCAGCTTTCGGGTGGGCAACGTCAAAGAGTTGCTATAGCTAGAGCTCTGATTGAAGAGCCAAAGTTACTTTTGATGGATGAACCCTTTGGTGCTTTGGATGAAATAACACGGGATAGATTGAACAGTGAGCTATTATCAATTTGGTGCAGTACAGGAACCACAATTCTGTTTGTCACCCATTCAATTATGGAGGCTGTTTATTTGGGTCAGCGGGTAATGGTAATGGCAAGCAATCCTGGGAGAGTCCTGAAGATTGCCGACCTTAGAGATATTAAGAAAAAAGATTTAGTAATTGAACGTGAGGATCCTAGAATCATTTCTGCAATGGCAGATATGCGTCGAGCATTGGAAGCAGCATCATGACCGAAGAACCGCTGAGTAGAAATACAGCGCTGCTCTTACCGATTTTAGGTGGATTTTCCATCATTGTCGCATGGGAATTTTTGTTGCCTGTGCTTGGAGTGCCAGCTTACATCATGCCCACACCAACCGCTATTGCTAGCGTTTTTGTCAAGCAATGGCCCCTACTTTTTTCAAATCTTTGGCCTACTGCTGTGGAGAGTATATCGGGATTTGTCATAGGAAATTCAGTGGCCATTCTCATGGCGATTGTTTTTGTTTACAGTCGAATCATTCAGGCCGCTTACTTCCCAGTTGTTCTTTTCTTCAACACCATACCAATTCTCGCTCTAGCACCAATCATCATACTGATTTTTGGTTTGGGAATGACCCCAAAAATCATCATATCTGCGGTCATCTGTTTTTTTCCAACCCTGGTCAATATGATTCGTGGACTGAATTCACCTAGTCCAAATGAGATTGAGTTATTTAGAATTCTCTCAGCAACCCAATGGGAGACTTTTTGGCGCTTGAGATTCCCGCGTTCCATGCCAATGCTTTTCTCATCATTGAGAATTGCATCCACCACTGCGGTGATTGGAGCAATTGTAGGTGAATGGATTGGATCTGATAAGGGAATAGGGGCTTTAATCATTCAGGCCACATTCAATTATAGATCGGGCCAGCTTTATGCGGCGATCGTTCTCTCTTCCTCAATGGCCATCTGCCTTTTTCTCATGGTGGCTTTCATTGAAAGAAAAGTCATTCGTTATTCCTAGAACCGTAAAGAGCCCTAACCATATCAGCAAAGATTTGGTACTCAACTTCCAGCTTTTCATCATTCTCTCTGTACCTTTCCTCCCAATCCAGAAACATCTGTATGATTGCTGGATTTCTACAGAATTCACGAAACGCCGACCTTAGTCTTTCCTCACAGTATTCCCTGATGTTGAGTACCTGACTGTCCTCATGGAATTCTTTTTCTTTGCTAGCCTTTGGTCACTCTACAACTTCATCCATAAGGATGGTCATTTGAAATAAATCTTTCAACCAGATCTTTGGAAAATGTACTTATCTAGATTCTGAGCCTTGAATAATGTGCACAAGCGGTGCACAGAGATGCTCAAGGCAAGTAAATATCTGGGGTTTTGGCTGGTTCAAATCCAGTCACCCCGACCAGCCCACAAAAAAAATTATAATCTCCGTAGTCTCCAAAAAAATCTCCTAACTCGCAGTTTAATTCTACAAGCATCAATCCTACTTTTTGTTGAAGATCCTTTAATCAGAAATTTGATTGATATGAATTGTTGCACGTTCGCAGTGATCCCACAAAATTGTGGAATTAATAGAAAAAAATTCCAAGTATGGGCCTTGCATCTTTAATATTACTGTAATTCTTTCTAAGAATGTTGATGAAATTTACTCAAAACAGTGATGAATGAATGGCAGTAGGAAAAATCACAGTACCAAAGAAAGCAGCGATCCTCCTCCTGGCACTAGGTGAAGAGGGAGCAGCAGAGGTGATGAAAAACCTGGAAGAAGCAGAGATTCAGCAAGTCGGTTACTATATGACTCGCTTTAACGATATTTCTTCTGAGGAATTGGACCAAGTTCTTGAGGAGTTCTATCGACAGTCTGTGATGAGTGATGGAGGTGGAGACTTGATGGCTTCACCTGACTTCATCAAAAATGCCCTTGCTGCAGCCCTTGGACCTGAAAAAGCCAAGGAACTCAATGCTGCTATGAGTTCCCAAACAGATGACATGGGCTTGGAGGCGCTCAAGTACATCGATCCCATAATGATAGCTAATTACATCCGTACGGAACATCCACAGACCATTGCATTGATTATTTCGTATCTGACCGATATTGATCAGGTGGCTACTGTTTTGAGATCACTTCCAGAAAATTTACAGGCTGATGTCGTTTATCGTATTGCTTCATTGGATAGTATCCCCCCTGGAGTTGTCAACGAACTCAATGAGGTTTTGACCGATGAGATGAAGCAGGCTGGTAGTATGGTTACCAAAGTGGGTGGAGTGGCTCCAGTAGCCGAGATTCTTAATGCGATTGATAAAGCTTCGGAAACAAGAATTCTTTCGACGATCGAAGAGTCGAACCCAGATTTGGCAGAACAGATTCGAGAATTGATGTTCACCTTCGAAGACTTGACCTTGATTGATAGCAAGCAGATGCAGACGGTATTAAAGGACGTTGATAAGGCCGATCTTGCGATGGCTCTTAAAACCGCTAGCGATGCAGTGAAGGAACTGATTCTTAGTTCAATGTCCACGAGGGCTGCAGAGATGCTGAACGATGATCTTGAAAATATGGGACCTGTTAAAGTGGGGGATGTGGAAGGTGCTCAGCAGAAAATCATCAAAGTGGTCAAAAAACTTGAAGAAGAGGGCAAACTGATTATGGCTGGGGCTGGTGACGACGTAGTCTGAGTTCTGATCCTCTCTTTAGGGCCAATCAAGATGGCCCTTTCACTCTTCAAATCTTTAATCTATTGAACATCCACCCAAACACTTCCTCCTTTAGCTGATTCTACCATCGCTTGGACGATCTCGATCGAGTGGCAACCATCTTCAACGTTCGGATACCAACAAGCCATTTCGTCCGGACGATTTCCTTCATTCAATGCAGTGATGGTATCTCCTAAATCACGGTAAAGATTGGCAAAAGCCATCACCATCCCTTCAGGGTGGCCGACGGTGATGCGATTGGCTCGCTGAGCGGCTTCAGATAGATAATTCCCACCACGCTCCAAAATTTGTGTGGGCTGATTGAGGGGAGTCCAGAACAATTGATTGGGTTGCTCCTGAGTCCAGCGAAGTCCACCTACTTCTCCAAAAACCTGAAGAGTAAGGCCATGGGTTCGGCCAATAGCCAGACCACTGGTCCATAAACGTCCAATAGTTCCCTGGTTCATTCTAAAGGCTGAAAGGTTGTCATCTTCCAGTTGTCGGCTTTTTATCCCATGTCCGAAATCACTGGAGACAGATGTGACTTTTTGCCCTGTCACAAAGCAAGCCATATGAAGTGCATGAATCCCACAATCCACAGTCACTGCTGCCATCCCAGCTTGGTTAGGATCAAATCTCCAGCGAACTCTCGGATTCTCTGCATCCTTAGCATCGGCCATAAATCCACCTGCAAACTCAGCAACAACGACCCGAATCTCTCCCAAGTCGCCATTTTCCACCATAGATCGCATTTGGCGAACTATTGGATATCCAGTGTATCCGTAGTTGACTGCGCAAATCTGGCCAGTTTTTTTGGATACTTCTACCAGATCCTTAGCCTCTTCAACAGTCATCGTCATTGGTTTTTCACAAAGGACATGGAAACCAGCTTCCATGAATGCCTTCGAAATTTGATGATGTGTAGCATTCGGGGTTGCAACCGTTACTAGTTGCACACGGTCCTCTCTGTTTTTCTCCTTATCCAACATTTCCTGCCAGTCTCCGTAACATCTTTCTTTATCGAGCCCCTGCACGATGCCAAATTCAATAGCCTTCTGCGGATCAATATCCATAGCACCAGCAAGGAATTGAAATTTTCCATCCATGATAGAACCAGCCCGATGGGCGAAGCCTATTTGGCTTCCTTCTCCACCACCAACCAACCCCCAGCCTAACTTTTTCAATTTTAATCCTCAGAATAAGTAAAAAAGGACTCTCTAAATTCAGAAATTAGCTCAAACTTCAATCAATGAACCGATTTTTGAAAACTTCGAATGCCTGACGACTACAAATTCAACTGTACCATGCTCAACTTTAGGATATTTTCAACCAAGACAAAGAAATGTCTTTGTGATGCTTCTTCTATGACTCTAAGATCTGCTTGCAGATTTATAAATGCCTTCAAGGAGAAATTTAGATGCCTGCTTACGTCTTATCAATGATGACAATTCATGATCCAGAAACTTACAGAAAATATACAGATCGTACTCCTCCAGTTGTTAAAAAATATGGTGGTAAGTTTTTAACGAGAGGCGAACCAGTTACTT
>JAQWOT010000357.1 GCA_029245725.1 SAR324 cluster bacterium
AACATTGCCTCACAGTTGGAGCGTCGAGTTGCTTTTCGTCGAGCAATGAAGCGGACTTTGGCAACAGCAATGCGCATGAATATTGAGGGCTGCAAGATAATGGTTGCGGGTCGGCTCAACGGAGCAGAAATGGCCCGCACCGAATGGGCCCGTGAAGGTCGAGTACGATTGCACACCCTGCGAGCCAACATCGACTATGGTTTTGCGGAGGCTCTGACAACATACGGTATTACCGGAGTGAAAGTCTGGGTCTATCGAGGGGAGAGTTTTGGTCGCAACAATTTACGCAGATCAAGAAGACGAGAGAGGTAAGCCATGATGATGCCGAAGCGGACCAAGTATCGTAAACAGATGCGTGGCCGAATGACTGGAGAATCGTACAATGCTAGTGCTGTCAGCTTTGGAGCGATCGGGCTACAGGCAACTGGAAGAGGGTATGTTAGTGCCCGCCAGATTGAAGCAGCTCGCCGGGTAATCAACCGAACCCTCAAACGTGGTGGCAAGACTTGGATTCGTATTTTCCCAGATAAGCCGATCACTAAGCGCCCTGCTGAAACTAGGATGGGTAAAGGAAAAGGTTCTGTCGATTCGTGGGTTGCACCGATTCTACCGGGGCGAGTACTTTACGAGATTGATGGTGTAGACGAAGATGTGGCAACAAAAGCACTGACTCTGGCAGGCTACAAGCTGCCGGTGAAGACCAAAATCATCAAACGCAGCTTGATCATATGAAGAACGAAGACTTCCGTGCCCTCGGGGATCAGGAAATCCATAGCAAAATTGCTGAGTTACAGGAATCACAGCTCCGCAATCGTTTCAACAAGGTACTGGGCAATTTGGAAAATACCTCGGTCATTAAGAAAAACCGATGTGATATCGCCCGCCTGAAGACCCTACTTTCTGAGCGCAAGGCATGAAAGAAAATAAGAAGACTCGTAGTGGTGTAGTTGTTAGCGACAAGATGGACAAGTCAATCGTCGTCAAAATTGAGACAGTGGTCAAACATCCACTCTATAAGCGCACGCTCCGCCGATCCAAAAAATTTAAAGCGCATGACGAACAAAATCGAGCGCGAACCGGAGACTACGTCTCAATCATTGAGTGTCGCCCGATCAGTAAGACAAAGACTTGGCGCTTGCTTTCTATTAAAGACAACACAACGGGGGCCGCATGATTCAGATGCAAAGCATTCTGGAAGTCGCTGATAATTCCGGAGCTAAACGCCTGATGTGTATTAAAGTTTTAGGAGGGTCCAAGCGACGCTACGCAGGTTTAGGCGATATCATTGTTGCCTCGGTGAAAGACTCGATACCAAACTCAAAAGTAAAATCTGGTGACGTGGTCAAAGCTGTGATTGTCCGTACCACCAAGGAGAGGCGGCGAGCAGATGGATCATATATCAAGTTTGATCGAAATGCGGCAGTGATCCTTGACAACAAACGTGAGCCAGTAGGAACTCGAATCTTTGGACCAGTCGCTCGTGAACTACGTAGCGGCAAATTCATGAAGATTTTGTCACTGGCACCAGAAGTTCTCTAATATCAATCGACGTAGAGACGTTTTATGCGTGAAAGAAAAGTATCCCGCCTGAAAGTGGGAGATGAAGTGATCGTCATTGCTGGTAAAAGCCGTGGCCTACAGGGTAAGATCAATTACGTGGATTGGAAGAAGAAGCGTGTGATCGTTGAAGGTGCCAACATGCAGACTAAGCATGCGAAAGCACAGCGTAATGGTGAACAAGGAAGCATTAAGGATGTGGAAGGCCCTATCCACGTTTCCAACGTAGCACTGCTAAACCCAGACCTTGAGAAGGGTGTGCGTTTTCGCAACACCTCTGAGAATGGGACAAAGCAACGCATCTGTGTGAAAACTGGAAAAACTCTCTAAATCAGGCCTAGCTGTGAACCTGCAACAACTCTATTCAGAGACAATTTCTCCTCAACTGAAAGAGGAATTCTCGATCCAAAATGTTCACCTGATACCCAAGATTTCTAAGGTGACGGTCAATGTTGGACTGGGTGAGGCTGTCCAAAATCCAAAGTCCATTGATCAGGCTGCCGAGCAACTAGCTCAGATTGTTGGTCAAAAGCCTGTGGTCACAAGAGCTCGCAAATCCATTGCAGGGTTCAAACTCCGTGAGGGAATGCAGATTGGTTGTATGGTGACACTGCGCCGCGAGCGAATGTGGAGCTTCTTGGATCGATTAGTACAGATTGCCCTTCCTCGTGTGAAAGATTTTCGTGGTATCTCTCCCAAAGGCTTTGACGGCAAAGGCAATTATAATTTGGGAATCAAGGAACAGCTTATTTTTCCGGAGATTGACTTCGACCAGATTGATAGAATTCGGGG
Source organism: SAR324 cluster bacterium (assembly GCA_029245725.1). Taxonomy (NCBI): domain Bacteria; class Deltaproteobacteria; species SAR324 cluster bacterium. The sequence continues at coordinate 2,350 of JAQWOT010000357.1, forward strand.
TATGAACGTCTCCATCGTAACGACTGCGCAGAACGACCAACTGGCACTGAGCTTGTTGAAGGGTCTGGGCTTCCCTTTCCGAAAGTAATTCATGGCAAAAAAGGCATTAATCAACAAATGCAATCGCAAACAGCGATTTGAAGTACGTAACTACAGCCGCTGCTCCTTCTGTGGACGACCCAAAGGTTATCTGCGCCGTTTTGGAATGTGCCGTATCTGCTTCCGTCTCAAGGCCAATCAGGGCTTGATTCCTGGTGTAACTAAATCGAGCTGGTGATTCGCTATGTCTATGTCAGACCCCATTGCTGATTTATTGACCCGCATTCGTAACGCTAATCAGCGAATGCATTCTGAGACCCGGGTACCACACTCAAAGATCAAGCAGCATATGCTTGATGTACTCAAAGAAGAGGGTTTTATCACTGGCTATGAAGTGATGCCGAGCGGTGCGTTTAGAGAATTAGTAGTCCAGCTTAAATACTATGAAGGTAAACGAGTCATCAGAAACATTGAGCGTGTCAGCAAGCCAGGTTTGAGAACCTACCAGCGCTCTCAAGATCTGAAGAAAGTGCTTGGTGGACAGGGAATTTCGATTCTGTCGACTTCATATGGAGTCATGTCAGACAAGGAATGTCGCTCACGCAAAATTGGTGGAGAAGTGCTCTGCCAAGTATGGTGAGCCAGTAAAGAGGAATATATGTCACGTATCGGTAGACGCCCAATCAAAGTCCCTCAATCTGTGAAAATCCAGGTTGATGAGAACCAAATTCTGGTGACTGGACCAAAAGGGAAGCAGCAGGTTAGCCTACATGAAAAGCTGCAACTAGAACAGAAAGACGATGAGATCAAGATTCTGGCAGATTATAAAGAAGATACGATAGCGCGAACCCAGATGGGGACACTCTATTCGCTGTTGAACAATATGATCACTGGAGTCAGTACGGGCTTTCAGAAACAACTTCGTCTGGTTGGAGTTGGTTATAGAGCTGCGATCAGTGGGAAAACGCTTGAACTCAACCTAGGTTATTCCCACCCGATCAAATACGAATTGCCAGATATTGTCGATGCAAAGGTCAATGCAAACACCCAAATTGTTCTCGAATCGTGTGACAAGCAGGCGCTAGGTCAAGTTGCAGCACTGATCAAGCAGATGCGACCGCCTGAGCCTTACAAGGGCAAAGGAGTCCTGTTTGAAGGAGAGCAAATCCTGCGAAAAGCTGGAAAGAGTGGTAAGAAATAATTGAGATCCAGGTAATTATGAAGTCCATTGCTCAGAAAAAACGAGAAGCCCGATTAGCACGCCATCGTCGTGTTCGGAAAAAAGTCAGCGGCTCTGCAGAACGACCAAGACTCTGTGTTTTCAAGTCAGCACGCCATATCTATGTGCAGGCGATTGACGACTTGGGCCAAAATACGTTGGCTGCAGCCTCAACATTGGAAGCTCGTGAGCGTTTCTCAGACAAAGATGGGGTGGAGAGCGCAACACTGGTTGGGACTGACATTGCCCAACGCCTGAAAGAAAAGGGCATTGAGCAAGTTGTCTTCGATAAAGGCGGATTCATTTATCACGGACGTGTCAAGGCCTTGGCTGAAGCTGCTCGTGGCGAAGGCCTCAACTTCTGATTCTTTATAAAGGAAACTGCTTTGAATGAGAGAAGAAACGAAAGTGAACTGATCGAACGCGTGATCAAGGTCAACCGCGTTGCCAAGGTTGTTAAGGGAGGACGCCGTTTCAGCTTCAGTGCATTGGTGGTCGTCGGTGATGGTTCTGGTAAAATCGGACTAGGGCTAGGCAAGGCCAATGAGGTGACAGAAGCAATCCGTAAAGGAGTTGCAGAAGCCTCCAAGCAGATGCAGCGTGTTCGCTTGGAAGGAACTTCCATTCCCCATGAGATCATTGGGCGTTTCGGTGCTGGTTCCGTACTAATGAAGCCAGCAGAACCAGGCCATGGAATCATCGCAGCAGCAGCAGTGCGTGCAGTGATGGAATCAGTGGGGATTGCTGATATTACTGTGAAATGCCTGGGTTCACGGAACCCACATAATTTAACTCGTGCGACCATAGATGCGCTGCTAAAGCTGCGTGGTTTTGAAGAAGTCGCAAGGAGTCGAGGTAAAGAAGTCGAACACATTAGGTTCTAAAAATGAGTGCCAATCAAATCAAAGTAACACTGGTTCGCAGTGTTATTGGATCCAACGAAAAAGTCCGTGCAACTGTTCGTGGTTTGGGCTTACGAAAGACAAATAGTTCTCGCGTATTGGAGAACAGCCCGAACGTACGGGGCATGATCCGCAAAGTGCACCATCTGCTAAAAGTTGAAGAGGTAGGATAACTATGCAACTTCACGAATTGCCAAGCATCAAAAATAGCAAAAGAAAGCGAGTTGGTCGTGGTCCTGGCAGTAACTGGGGACAGACCTGTGGTAAAGGCCAGAAAGGTCAAAAATCAAGAGCTGGCTACTCAAGTAAAAGAGGCTTTGAAGGTGGCCAGATGGCAATTAGCCGTCGGCTACCCAAGTTCGGTTTTAAGCCCCTCAACAAAGTAATCAGCCGGCCTCTCAATCTAGCTTTCCTCGAATCCAACGAGCGAATTGCGAGTGGGGATACGGTGAACCGAACAAAGTTAGAGGAACTCGGTTTCATCAAGAAAGACAGCATTCCAGTTAAACTATTAGCGGAAGGCGAATTAACCAAGAAATTGACAATTGAGGTAGAACTGGCTAGCGAATCAGCGATTGAGAAGGTCCAGGCCGCAGGTGGCACGGTAACCATCGACTAATATGCTTGAGATTGTTCGAAACATCTTCCGAATTGAAGACCTACGGGACCGAATTATCTTTACGGTCCTCATGCTGCTGGTGTTCCGGATTGGGGCTCACATCCCGACTCCAGGCATCGACGGTACAGCGCTGACCGCTTTCTTTGAAGCACAGCAGGGTTCCATCCTTCGCTTCTTCAACATGTTCACGGGTGGAGCGCTGGCACGTCTGACGATCTTCGCGCTTGGGGTAATGCCCTATATCAGTGCCTCGATCATCATGCAGTTACTGACAGTAGTCTTCCCCTACTTAGAACGTCTCTCCAAAGAGGGTGAGGCGGGCCGCAAGAAAATCACTCTCTACACTCGCTACGGCACCATACTACTCAGCTTGATTCAAGGCTTCGGTATCGCTGTTGGTTTGGAGAGTATGGCTGCTCCAGATGGATCACCGGTGGTCATCTCAACGATGGACCCATGGGGCTTCCGACTGTTGACAATCATTACGCTGACAGCAGGCACGGCCTTCTTGATGTGGATCGGTGAGCAAATCAACGAACGTGGGATTGGAAACGGTATTTCACTCATCATCTTTGCCGGAATCGTAGCTGAAATACCAGGCTCAACCGTCAACGCGATTCAGTTGGTACAAGCCGGACAGATTCCTATTCTGGTACTGCTGATCACACTAGTTCTGATGGTTGTGGTCATCTTCGCTGTCGTTTTCATCGAGACTTCGTACCGCAAAATTCCCGTACAGTATGCCAAGCGAATGCAGGGCAATCGCATGTATGGTGGTCAAGCTTCACACCTTCCACTAAAAATTAATTCTGCTGGAGTGATTCCGCCTATCTTTGCTTCCTCGATATTGGCGTTTCCGGCTACAATTGCTGGTTTCACAACAACACCTTGGGTTCAGGCAATCAGTGACCAATTGCTACCTGGTCGCTTGCTACACTCTTTGCTCTTCGTGATGCTAATCTTCTTCTTCTGCTTCTTCTACACGGCGATTCAATTCAATCCGGTCAAGATTGCAGACGAGATGAAGCGTCACAACGGCTACATCCCTGGCATTCGTCCGGGTAAAAAGACAGCAGAGTATATCAATGCCGTATTAACTCGGCTAACGTTTGGCGGAGCAGTTTATCTGTCAATAATCTGTATCCTACCCAGCATCCTACTATTTGTTTTCAATGTTCCCTTCCAGTTTGGTGGAACAGCCCTACTTATTGTAGTGGGTGTTGGACTGGACTTGGTGAACCAAATTGAATCCTTCCTGCTGAACCAAAACTACGATGGCTTCATGAAGAAGACCCGTAAACGCCGTAGTCCAGGGCAGGCACAGACACTTCGCTTACGCTAGGAGATCATGGCAAGAATATCCGGTGTGGACTTACCCAGAGCTAAGCGCATTGAGGTTGCGCTGACATATATCTATGGAATTGGCCGTCCAACGGCGAACAAGATCCTCGCTACCACAGGTATTGACCGAGATACCAAGACAATGGAATTGAGTGACGAAGAAGTTGCTCGCCTGCGTAGTGCGATTGAGGGCGTATACCAAGTGGAAGGTGATCTGCGTCGGGAAATCAACTTGAACATCAAGCGTTTGATGGACTTAGGAAATTACCGGGGACTTCGACATCGTAAGGGCCTACCAGTTCGTGGCCAACGAACCAAGACCAATGCCCGAACACGCAAAGGACCGCGCAAGCTGGCAGTCAGCCGTAAGAAAAAATAATTAATTCTCCGTCTAACTCTAGGAAGAGCAGTTCATGAGCAAGGTCAAAAGAAAAAAGAAAGAGAAAAAGAATATTGAGCAAGGGATTGCTCATATTCAGGCATCGTTCAACAACACGATCGTCAGCATCTCAGACGTCCGAGGCAACATCATTTCATGGTCGAGTACGGGACTTCATGGTTTCAAAGGATCACGCAAGAGCACCCCTTTTGCTGCCAAAGTAGCTGCTGAAGACGCGATGCGAAAAGCGATTGATAATGGTTTGAAAGAAGTTCAGATCCGCGTCAAAGGTCCGGGTTCGGGTCGAGAATCTGCTCTACGTGCTTTAGCGGGATTTGAGGGTGTTCGTGTTACCAGCATTCAGGACGTAACTCCAGTTCCCCATAACGGTTGCCGACCACCGAAGCAGCGCCGAATCTGACAGAGATCGTCCCTGTCTCTCTGACCAGTACTCCCAACGGACTAGAAAATGAACGAAGAACTGCAAGAGACTGAATCAGCGGCCAATGCTGTAAACCCAGCAAGTCTGTCCACTCATGTTGGCGAAATGTTTTGGCCAGAAGCGCTCAAGGTGGAAGCCGATACTCTTAGCAACGAGTATGGACACTTTGCAGTAGAGGCCTTGGAGCCAGGCTTTGGATTGACCATTGGTCATATGTTGCGAAGAACACTGCTTTCTTCTATCCGTGGAAGCGCAGTCTTCGCAGTCCAAATTGAAGGGGTGGCACACGAGTTCACCCAACTTCCAGGAATCCTTGAAGATGTCGTCCAGATCATTCTGAATATTAAGAATCTCGATATTCAGCAATTTGAGGATGATATCATCGAATTGGAATTGATTGGTGAAGGCCCCTGCACATTGAGGGGTGAAGATATCTCTACCTTCAATAAGGCTGAGATTCTCAATCCAGATTGTGAGATCGCTCACTTGGAAGAGAACGCAACGCTGAGCATGACCCTGTATGTGCGAATGAATAAAAGTTATGTAACGGCTGAGGAGAATCAAAGTCGAGAGCTACCTGTCAATGTGATCTACCTGGATTCAAATCATTCGCCGATTAAGAGGGTAAACTATAAGATCTCCACTCAAACAGTCGATGAGCAGGAGCAAGATCAACTGGATATGGAAGTCTGGACCTCTGGGGCAGTCAACCCGATTGATAGCGTGGCTTATGCTGCCAAGATCATGAAAGAGCACATGGAAGTCTTCATCAATTTTGATCCGGAAAAACGGATTGAACCAGATGAGAATTTGGACGTTGAAGAAGCTCCGACAAACGATAATCTCTATCGCAGCGTCAGTGAGTTAGAACTCTCTGTTCGCTCCATCAACTGCCTACAGAATGCGAAAATCGAAACCATCGCAGACTTGGTGCAGAAAACAGAAGCAGAGATGCTGCGGACCAAGAACTTTGGGCGCAAATCGCTCAACGAAATCAAAACGATTTTGTCAGCTATGAACCTGTCGCTGGGAATGAAGCTAGAAAACTTCGACCCTGACGCAAATCCTGTTGAAAAAGCAAAGAAAGAGTAATCGACCATGCGACACTTGAAAGCTGGAAGAAAGCTTGGAGTTTCCTCATCACACCGCCGAGCAATGATGCGCAACATGGTGACTTCAATCCTCGAAAATGGGGAAGTCACTTGTACCCTAGCCCGAGCCAAAGAGGTTCGTGCTCCCTTAGAGAAGATGATTACCTTTGCCAAACGTGGCGATCTACACGCCCGACGCCAGGTCCTGCGCTTTGTGAAGAGCAAGCTGGCGATGGAAAACCTCTTTGGAGAGATAGCTGAGCGCTATAAGGAACGCCCTGGAGGCTACTGTCGTGTGATCAAGTTGGCCAAGCGCCGTTTGGGTGATGCTTCCGAAATGGCTATTGTGCAGTTGGTTGGAAGTGAAAACGATGTACTCAGTGCCCTCAAAAAAACCAAGAGTCGTAAAGCTGCCAAGCCACAACCGGCTCCATCATTACTTGACGAAGTCAGCACTCAGGTCAACGAGCCAAAGGCTGAATTAGAAACAGAAAAAACCACCTGATCTTGCCTCGGGCATTTCCTATGCCTGCACCTCACACTGTGGGAAGGGCCAAGGTGTATGTTGAGACGCTCGGTTGTTCGAAAAACCGGGTGGACTCAGAAATCATGCTCCACCACCTTTCCCAAAATCACTACACACTCACGCTCGAACCACGGGAAGCTGACGCTATCGTTGTCAACACCTGTGCCTTCCTGACTTCAGCTACCGAAGAATCTGTCCAGCGCATTCTTGAGCTAAGTGAGTTCAAAGAGACTGGACGCTGTTCCACATTGGTGGCAGCAGGTTGTTTAAGTCAGCGCTATCGTGAAGACTTACTGAAAGAACTCCCAGAACTAGATGCTTTGCTAGGCTCTCAGGATTTCAGTGAAATTGTTCCTTTGTTGGATCAGGTGCGCAGAGAGCCAGGCAAGCAGCACTCTTTTGTTCAGCCCAAGCCACACTACCAGCAATTTGAGGAGCAGGAAAAGCGACAGTCCACTCCTCATCATTTTGCTTATGTTAAGATTGCGGAAGGTTGCTCGAATATGTGCTCTTTCTGCAACATTCCAATGTTGCGGGGATTGCTGAGTAGCCGCAGTATCCCATCCATCGTAAACGAGATTCAACAGTTAGTGAGCAGAGGGGTTAAGGAAATCAATCTGATCTCACAGGACACTTCTTCCTTCGGTAGAGATCGAGGCCAGTTGGAACTTGCGGAGTTACTGCGTTCCATCAGTGCTTTGGAAGGTGATTTTTGGGTTCGTCTTTTCTACTGCTATCCCAACACCTTTACAAATGATGCCTTGGCAGCCTTTGCTGCGGACAAGCGATTCTGTGCTTATCTAGACATGCCCTTTCAGCACATCGAAGACAGTGTCCTACGCAAGATGAACCGCAAGATCAATCGTTTACAGATCGAGCAGAAGATGCAGGAAGTAAAAAGAATTCTCCCAGAGGTGGCCTGGCGAACAACCTTCATTGTTGGCTTCCCGACAGAGACAGAAGAGGCCTTTGAGGAACTCTTGGAATTTGTAGCAGCAGGACATTTCACTCACGTGGGTGTGTTCACCTATTCTCCAGAAGATAACATTCGTTCAGCGCGCTTGGGTAACCCTGTTCCTAATGTGGTTAAGCACGAACGCAAGCAACGCCTGATGGAGGCACAGCGCCAGGTTAGCCAACAACGTAATCAGGCTAGAGTAGGACAGGTCTTGCCCGTCTTGGTGGATGGTTATGCAGAAGAGATAGAGCTATTGTTACAGGGCAGAGCTTCGTTTCAGGGACCAGAAGTAGATGGGTTGGTCTATATCAATGAGGGTAACGCGCGCCCGGGAACTTTCCACTCTGTGGAGATCACCGAAGCGCATGACTATGATCTGGTCGGTAAAATCATCGAATAGGGAATCATGTCAGGACACAGTAAGTGGAGCACGATCAAGTACAAGAAGGCTGCCCAGGATGCCAAGCGAGGCAAGCTCTTCACCAAATTGATCAAGGAGGTTACAGTGGCGGCACGAGTGGGGGGTGGAGACATCGATGCCAATCCTCGGTTACGCACTGCGGTAGCAAATGCGCGGGGTCAGTCGATGCCGATGGACAATATCATGCGGGCAATCAAGAAAGCAATTGGAGAAGGTGAAGGTGATAACTACGAGGAGATTGTCTACGAAGGGTACGGCCCACACAACGTGGCAATCATTGTTGAAGCGATGACCGATAATCGCAACCGTACGATTGCGTCCATTCGCTATGCGTTCAACAAATCGGGTGGTAGTTTGGGTTCCACTAACTCTGTGCAATACATGTTTGATCGACTTGGACAAATCACGATTGAGAAAGACAAGATCAGCGAAGATGCACTGACAGAATTTATTCTGGAAGCAGGTGCAGAGGATCTGAATACGGAAGACCCAGAAAACTACGAGGTCTACACAAGCATTGCTGATTTGGAGCAGGTACGTAGTTTCTTGGAAGAGAATTCTGTACTGATGCAGCACTCTGGTATCATTTGGAATCCACAAAACCGGATTGCTATTGAAGATGCTCAGAAGGCAGAGCAGGTCATTCGCCTGATTGAGATGCTGGAAGATGATGACGATGTCCAGCAGGTCTATTCCAATTTCGACATTAGTGAGGAAGTGGTCACTCAGTTAGCGTCCTGAAGCATGAGAATTCTAGGGATTGATCCAGGTAGTCGTCGTACGGGCTATGGTCTAATTGAAGCGACTCCTCAGCACAATCGCTACATCTCTAGTGGTTGTATCCGCCTGCCAGAATCGAAATCTTTAGCGGAACGTTTGGTTCTTCTAGGTGATGCTCTTGGAGACTTGATTCAGCAGTGGCAACCGGATTGTGGAGTTGTCGAAGAAGTCTTCTTTGCAAAGCACCCCCGCTCTGCCTTGGTGCTGGGGCATGTGCGAGGAGTCGTGCTACTGGAACTGGGACGTCGGCAGGTTCGTCTACACGAGTATGCGCCGAGACAGGTCAAGCAATCCCTGGTAGGAACTGGTAGTGCCCAGAAAGAGCAGATCCAGCACATGGTCCGTATGCTGCTGAACCTCCGATCTCGTCCACTCCAAGAAGACGAAGCCGATGCGTTGGCCGTTTCCCTCACCCACGCCCATATCCTTCCGTTGCAGCAACGTTTGCAGCGTCTTCCGTGATATTTCCCCCGTCTACCGTAGTGTCTGCAAGAAACAGAATGGGCTTGGCAAGACTGTGCCTACCACTGTAAAAGCTGAATCCTGTTTGTTTTTCTGGCAGAGCCTTGCTAGGCTAATAGTCCAAGTTTTTGCTTATCTTTGTCAGGAACTCCCAATGTCTGAGAAACACTCGATTGTCATTGAAGAGTACCTCCTGCTGCTATACCAGTTGCGAGGTGCTGGAGAGCGCCTCAAGGCCGTCACCCTAGCACAGCGTCTCAAGAGCAGTGCCCCAACGGTACACGCTACCCTACAGCGTATGCAGCGAGATGATCTGATCCAGATGGATGACAAGAAAGAGATAGGCCTGACCAGAGAAGGAGAGCGTCTCGCCTGTGACATTGCCTTTCGCCACAATCTTGCCGAATATTTCCTCTGCAATACTCTGGGGATCCCCTGGTACGAAGTACACAAGTATGCTCATCAACTCGAACATGCGATGACTCCCACGGTTGTCGATAAACTGGCCGCCTTTCTCAACTATCCAGAGACCTGCCCTCACGGGACGCCGATGCCCGGTCATTCTCTACCAGAGGACTGTTTCACCCTGGATCAGGCAGAAGAAGACATGATGGTAGAGATCATGATGATTGCCGAGGAATTGCTCAAGATTCTGTACACCCAGCAGGTGATTTCAGGTCAGGAGCACCAAGTGATTTCCCGTGCTGACGTGATGAGTTCAATGACTCTCCAGCAGGAAGAACAACAGGCCATTCTTCCCTTCCACGTTGCCAACAAAATCCATGTGGTTCAGGTCGAAGACTGACGTGAGCAGTACTGCCCTTCAAACCGATAGCAATCTGCACCAACAGGTTTTTCACAGCCTTCGTGAAGTCCCCCTAGAGTCCTGGAATCGACTGATTGGAGATGCTTTCCCCTTCGCTGAATACGACTATCTGCTTGCGCTGGAAGAAGGGCACTGCGTCGGAATTGAACCCGGGTGGGAACCTCGCTACCTGACGCTCTGGGAAGGGGGACAGCTACAGGCCGCCTGTTACCTGTACCGGAAAACCAACAGCAATGGGGAATACATCTTTGACTGGGACTGGGCGAACGCCTACCAACGTTATGGTCAACGCTATTTCCCCAAACTCACCTCAGCCGTACCCTTTACTCCAGCAACGGGCCCCAAACTACTAGTTGCGGCAGATGCATCCAATCCCAGAGAACTTCAGCAGCAATTACTCGCCAGTACCCTGGAGTTGACCAAGCAGGAAGGCTGTTCGTCTCTGCACTTTCTTTTTATTCCTGCAGAGGAGCAGGAAATCTATGAAGCAGCTGGTTTACTATTGCGACATAGCTTTCAATTTCATTGGCAGAATCAGGGTTATGGAAGCTTTGAAGACTTCCTCAGTCGACTCAGAAGCAAACGCCGCAAGGAGATTCTGCGAGAACGTCGGCAGGTGCAGGAACAAGGGTTGGAGGTAATCCTGCTTCGAGGAGAGGAGATTGAGCCGAAGCTCTGCCGAGTGATGTATGACTTCTACTTAACTACGATTGATCGCAAGTGGGCGATGCCTTACTTGAGTTATGAGTTTTTTCAGTACATCTTCACACATTTTCGAGATCAATTGGTGCTTGCCCTCGCCCGCAAGCAGGGGAGATGGGTGGCCGGTACGATCAATTATCACAAAGGACCACATCTCTTTGGACGCTACTGGGGCTGTCGGCAGGACTTTCGGAGCCTGCACTTTGAGCTCTGCTATTACCGCCTGATTGAGTACGCGATTGAACAAGGTGTGCAGCGTTTTGAAGCTGGTGCTCAGGGAGCACACAAGATCCAGCGAGGTTTCTTACCCAATCTGACCTACAGCGCTCACTGGATTGCCTATCCTGCCTTTCATCGGGCGATTGGGGAATTCATTGAGGAAGAGAAGCGTTTGATTCAGAGCAATATCGAAGACAATCCGGAACTCTCACCTTATCGTCAGGAAACCTGACTGTTCCACGCTCACCAGCGCAGCAACGCAGCTTCTGCACAAAAGCCTGGCCCCATTGAGAGCATCATGCCCCAGTCACCTGGCTCAGCTATCCTGCCGCGTAGCCATTCTTCCAGAATAATCAGCACAGAGGTTGAGGAGAGATTACCAATCTCAGCAAGACTTTGACGCGTTCGGTTCAGTGTTCCTGCTGGTAATGCCAGCCCTTCTTCCAGCGCGTCAATCACCTTGGGACCTCCGGGATGACTGACCCAGTGACAGATATTACTAAATTCTAAGTTGTGCTGGGCGAGGAAATTCTTCAGGGGTCCAGGTAGCATCTCACGGGTATAATGAGGAACACCTGGAGAGAGAACGATCTTGAGGCCGGATGCACTGATTTTCCAGCCCATTATCTCTTCAGAATCTGGAAAGAAGACCGAACAGGAGTCCATTACACTCACAGGTGCGGCTGGAGCTAGAGGATGCTCGTCACCAACGAGCAGTGCAGCTGCAGCCCCATCACCAAAGAGGCCACTGGCAATCAGATTTGCTACAGACAAGTCCTGCTTCTGTAAAGTCAGGGAGCAGAGTTCCACTGAAAGCAGCAAAGCGGCATGGGTGGGGTAAGCCCGGAGGTAGTCAGCACAACGGGCAATCCCAGCGGTTCCAGCCAAACAACCCAGTCCAAACAGTGGGATTCGTCGAGTCGTCGGTGCAAACGGTAGTCGGTTCATCAGGCGGGCTTCCAGCGAAGGCACTGCGATTCCTGTCACCGTTGTACTCATCAACAACTGGACTTGGTCGGCTGCTAGCTGAGCTTGATCCAGTACTTGCCGAACTACTTGCTCACCGAGATGCAGGGCTTCTTCCTGCCAGATCTGGTTGGTTTGGGTGAAGGAGTTGAAGTGATGGTACTCTTCCAGCGGTCGAGCTAGGTAGCGCCCTTGGACCTGAACGTTACGCTGCAAGCGATCAAAAATCGCTACATCGAGTCCCTGATCCTGCCAAGCAATGCGCAGGGCTGAACTCAGTTCATCTTGAGAACAGTAATGGGGAGGGAAGGCATGGGCGAGTGCCAGGATTCGAGGCATTCGCAGTAGGATTATTTCTTGGTCTGGATCTTTCGGCCGTTGTCCCGTTCCAAGTTATAGACTGGGGGCTTGCGGACGTAGCGTAGGAAGTCGTAGCCATCGTCCTCAGGAACTTCAAGAATTTCGTACTCTTCGTGCCCCGGATCGATGTATTCGGTGTGGGTTCGCCACTGGTACTTGGTGTCATCCAACTGATTTTGAATGATCCACTCTTCAATCTCTTCCTGACTGCCCTCGACATAGATTTCCTTCTTCAACAGTACGATCTGCCGCTTCTGCACGATACATACTTTTGTCATAGTAGACTCCTGTCTGACGAAATGGAAGATTTTGGCGACGCGGAAGATGATTGCTCAAACCAGAATACGTCTGGATGGAGGGACAATCAGATCATCTAGGAAATCACCTTAACGGAAATTTTTTAGGGCCGCAAGGCGTTCATCAGGATGTTTTTTTACGATTGCTGATCTGATGAAAAGCTACTTGTTGTCAAGTGGTAAGTTGATCACTCTCAACGGTTGGTTGGCAATCTGGGTAGTTGGCGACCGTTAGCACTCTCAAACCACCAGCGTTCCAGTAACAGGTGAGGAGAGGAGGGGTTGTTCATCCGGATTTCCAGCCACTGTGAGGGTAGAAATGATTGCTCAGTAGCCATCGTCTGAGTGTGTCGTTCCACAATACTGGTTGACCGAGTTGGATCCCAATACTGTAATCCTAGCGTCAAGGAATGGATCTCCCAGTCTGAACTGCCATTATAGAGACGGAAGACCAACTCACTACCGAGATCCTGCAACAGTTCACCGTTCAGTTGGTTAAGTGCCTGGTTGGGTAGGATCCCCGGCTTGCTTTGAGCAGGCAGTCCGGCTCCTCCATTGGCATTTGGAAACTTGCTACGACAAGCATCTAGAATGGCCTGGGCCGCAATGTCGCTCTGCACTCCCTTCATGTTGTTAAGGATGCAGTCCTCATAATTCTGTTGGCCAGCGTTGCCCAGAATTCCAGCCATAGGGAGCAATTGTGCCTTGGCTGGAGAGCTGAAACCCAAGCAGCTTACAACAGCAAGTATGCCGAGTAGTACCAGCTGGATAGGAAGCGTACTCATCTGATTACTAAAACGAAGCATAACTCAGAGCAGCGCTTCCAGCGCCTGGATCAGTTCCGGATCGCTCGGAGTTGTTCTTGGGGCAAAGCGATGCTTTACTTCACCTTCTTGGTTTATTAGGAATTTCTCGAAGTTCCAGGTGATCTTTCCTGGAAATGCGGCGGTTGGTCCGGTCACAAGCGTATAAAGCGGGTGTTGGTTTGTTCCATAGACCTCTAGCTTGGCAAAGATGGGAAACGTCACTCTATAATTAAGATTACAAAACTGTCGGATTTCTTGGGCAGTTCCTGGTTCTTGCTGTCCAAACTGATTGCAAGGAAAGCCCATCACGCTGAAGCCCTGTTCTTGATAGCGCTGGTGCAACTCTTCGAGTCCCTTGTATTGTGGGGTCTTACCACAGTGACTTGCCACATTAACCAGCAGCAAAACCTTGCCGGCGTAGTCTGAGAGAGAGCGTTCGTTACCTTCTAGATCAGCTAGTTGTAGTGCATGAAGTTCGGACATTTATAGTTCCTTTGGAAAAAAAGTAAATCAGTTTGAAGGTGGGTTTTTTAACATAATTTTCTATTTTGCGATAAGCGTTGAGCATAGGCAACTCTTGGGACGTAAAAGACTGATGATTTTTTAGTTGGTTAGTACGGTAAGTCTTCGCCAATCAAATCAGTGGTCGTAAGTGGATTTGTTGGAGCGTGCTTGCAACTGTAGAGTAACTTCGTAAGCTGAATGTTCTTCACAAATCTTTGATTCACCTCATGCTGTGGTTTATCCATGCTCTATCATACGATGGTCGCCGTTCACGTGACCGCTGTTTGTCTCGTTGTTGGAACTCTGTTCGTACAGTCCCTTGCGGTAGTTTTTCGTTTTCGGATGACTGAAGATGCCCAGATTGCCGGAGCCCAGTGGATTCAGCATCGAATCTACAAGTTCATCTATTACCCAATCCTGGGGATTGCCGTGGCAACGGGTCTATACCTAGCAACGATCACAGGAGCTTTCAGCAATGGGCTCTGGTTGCACTACAAACTGGTTGGCCTATTACTGCTGATTGTTTTCGGATTCCTGAATGGAATGCAGATTCTCAAACGTGACCTACCTAAGCCAATGGCAATGTTCGTTCATATTGGCATTTTTTGTACATCCGTCTTCATGGTCTACATGGCTTCTGCCAAGCCATTCTGATGAGATGTCTGTAATCTCTGGGTCAATGATGCTGCTGGAATTCCTTTGCTAACGCGGGACTTGCTGCGATTCCGTAGTCGTAAGGGAAGAATCTATCCTCAATTTTTGGATCCAGATGATGTTCTTTTGCAGAGAGCCGCGGAAGCCCTCGTAGAAGTTTTTCGTCAGGCTTCCACAGGCGGCTCGACGCGTCAGGAACTTACCAAAAAAACCTCACTCCAATTGCAAAGCCAGCAACTCGATAATCCAATAGGACGTGGGTTGGAAAAGCTGCTGCTGGATCGATCTGAATTTGACACCGGAGATCCAGCGGAACAGCAGCGTTTCCGAGAGTTGATCTTCATCCAGGCGCGTCAAGCCTTGCGTGAAGAAGCCAAAGCCTTGAATCCCAGTCTTCAAGAGTTTTGGAAGCGTGTCGAGATTCTGCGAAGTCAACCGGTTGCACAGATTCAGGAAGCTCTTTACGCAGACCTACCGGCTCAGCAGCGCTTATTGCAGTTCTCGTCTATTGGAGCAGAGGCCCTACTCCATCGCTACAACTGCGCCCAGGTACAAGGGCTCCTGCTGAATTCAGAAGCTCTGGAACTGCGCTTAGAACACCCAGATCCTGGACCGTTGCGCCAGCTGTGCAAGTACCTACGCTTTCACCAATTGCTGGCCCAGATCACAACAGAAGAACAGGGCATCTTTCAACTTCGGATCGATGGTCCACTGAGCCTGTTCTACAAAACTCAGAAGTACGGACTGCAATTGGCCAATTTCTTCCCCGCAATCCTGCAACAGAAGAACTGGCAGTTACGAGCTACGGTCTGCTTCCGACAGAAGCCACCGCTTCAGTTACAACTGGATCCGAGTTATGGAATCCGTTCGCACTACCAACAATTCCACGATTATGTGCCTCCAGAATTTCAACAGATTGGTGACCGCTTAAAGGAGCGTCTACCAGAGTGGCGGTTGGAGCTTGCCGGTAGCTTTGTACCGTTGCCAGGCGATCGCTACTGCTTTCCAGATTTTGTCCTGCAGCATCAGACAGGAGCTTCGGTTGCTCTTGAGCTCTTTCATGGTTGGCACGCAGGTCCGCTTAGACAGCGACTACAGCAATTGGAGGAGGTTCAAGGAGTTCCCTTGTTGTTAGGCATCAGCAATAGCCTCTCGAAGAATCCGGAGCTTAGTGTTGCCTTGGAGACTTCCAGTTATTTCAAGACCTTTGGTTTTTCCTTTCGAGAACTGCCAACGGTCGATAAGCTCACTAAAGCGTTGAAATCCTGGTGGGGTGTAACTCAGCGGTAGGCACAAGCTCTCTTTCAGGAAGTGACTCAGGGCCGATAGATTCGACCAACCGGACTGACTCGTACTTGGTGTGTCCAATCCTCCAACTGTAGGGTCAAGGTTCCTCCGACAGCAAAGCCACTAGCACTGAAAGACGGCCAGCGAGTGGCAGTAACCGATACGCCTTCCGGTAGTACTTCCCAAAG
>JAQWOT010000358.1 GCA_029245725.1 SAR324 cluster bacterium
CAGAGTTCATCGATTTCGATGAAGGAGCAGGCTTCGGTCTGTGGTGGGCTTGCTGGGAGTGCTTAGGCAGCTTGCACCAACCAGCGAGAGAGAGTCTTGTGATGGATGTCGAGAACCTGGCCGATAGCTCGCCTCCCCATCCCTTCTAGATAGAGCTGACAGGGCTGTTCTTTGAGGGCAGGATCTTTGCCACCTTGTAGCGTCTGAAAGATCCGTCGGCGGCTTGGCAACGGTAGCGTTGGACACCATGGTTGGTGCCATAGAGAATGTAGTCAGGATGAGCACAGTGAGGACATTGCATCCTTAGATCTCCAAATCTCGAAGATTACTTCATTTGTCTAAACGACGCAACTGCGCCAACCCCCTGAATATCAGTTTATATAGTTTCTAAGGCAGCGTTTAGAACTTCTAGTTTTCCATCAGCGACAAAAATAGTTAACGCTCGACCCACCTTATTATACATCCGAGTATTGAGCGCAACTCCATCCACGTAAAGAGTTGCAATAGAATCATCGACAACAATCTGGATCTCGTGAGAACATTCTGCTGCAATAGATAGTGGCCTTTCCAATCCTTTGTTCATACAATGAAAATACCTCAAATTTGGTGTTTTATCGAATAAAACCCGCCGCTCACTAATGACGAACGTAAACTCGTATGCCTCACCCGTTTCCTCATCTTCAAAAAACCTTAAACCGAACAATTTTGTATCTGGAGAAAATATAATATTCATCCTAAACAAAAAAAGGTTCCCTGTATCTTTAGCAAGTCTAAGTTCAGCACATCCATCTTGTGAATCCAGTGTTGATGAATTACTTAATAAATGTTTTTTTTGGGAAAACGCCTGTGCTACTTTTTCGGGTAGTCTAGTTCCTAACGTAAAATCAATACGTTGGTATATCTCATGTACGATGAGTGCACCCCCCCATTGCCATTCTGCTAAGTCATTTTGATTTTCTTTGGTCGGAACCCAACCAAAGAGATACCGTTTATTTCCATCAGAGCAAGATCGTGCAGCGTAATAAGCTCTGCCGTCAAAGGCATCATCTAAGGGAGCTATCCAAGGGCCATCTAATGTCTTACTCATACGGTACACAGTTTTGCTTTTATCGCTGTATTCTGTTGTCAACAGATACCAAAAATCACCAATTCTGAAAAGATCTGGCATCTCATGCATATAGAAAAGATTTGGTGCCCAAAAGTCACCTTTAAAAATCCAGTTTTTGAAGTCGGTTGAGGTGAAGAAAACAGTACATCCAGTTCGGATTCTCTTGCCTTCTAGCTTACGGGCACCCAGGAGCATTACGTATTCTTGACAATCCTCGTTCCAAAAGATAAAGGGGTCACGCCACTCTGTGGGGTCATAACCTTTCTGTGGGGTCACAAGCGTCTGATCTGTTTTAGTCCAATTGATCAAGTCATAACTGTAAGCAAGCATCAAAACTTGTGAAGCCTTATTTAGATTCGAGTAACTATGGTTGTAACCAGTATAAATTGTATAATAAATGTTATTTACAAAAAACAAGCTTCCAGCAAATATAAATTGGTCCTGATCTTCATCGTCACCATGAGTTATTACTTCACCAAAATCTTCATAGTGAACAAAATCAGTTGTGCAGGCTAAAGACCAACCAAATGGTTCACCAAACAGTGGTATAGGGTTGCGGGTATCACGTTGGTGAAAAAGATAGAATTTTCCATCCTGATAGAATGGCATACAGTCTCCAAACCAAAATCCTTTAGGCTGATAGTAAAGCTTATGCATAGACAGTCATCTCTGTTTAACTTTTTTCAAATTTTCCTAAATATCATCTGACAATAACTGTTTTTTTGGATTAAAATATAACTGGATTTAGTCATTTAAAAATGGCAGAAATGAGGGTTTTTGCTTGAGAACAAAAAAAATGCCAGAAGCGATAACTTAAGTGGGATTATTTACATGATAATTGCTATGGCTGGATTTTCAATTGTAGATTTCTCAATTAAAAATCTATCAGATCGGCTGCCAGTAAGCCAAATACTTATATTGATTGGGTTTTTTCAATTTGGCTTGTTTTGGGCTATTTCTACTTATAAAAATTCAGTTTTTTTTTCAAAAAAGATTAAGAATAAATTTTTTATCATACGTACATTAGCAGATCTTTTCGCAGCGATTTTATTTTTTATAGCGATAGCTAAAACACCGTTGAGTTCTGCATCAGCTATTATCCAACTTAATCCCTTAATGGTAAGTATATTTGCCTTACTTCTTTTGGGTGAACAAGTAAAATTGCAATCCTGGCTTGCGATTCTGGTTGGATTAATTGGTATGCTGCTGATCATAAGGCCTGGCACTGATAGTTTCTTACCCGAATCAATATTTGCTGTTTTAGCTGTGGCTATGTTTGCACTAAGAGATATATCTACAAGATTGATGTCAGATGACATCTCTACACTTACAGTTTCTATATGGGGTACCATAGGTTGTATGATTGCTGGACTAGTAAGCTTACCATTTTTTTCAGTACCATTATTACCAACAAACTATGAATTACTTTTGATTTTTCTGGTGAGTCCTATTGGTTGTATCGCTTATTTTTCACTTGTTAGTGCAACTCAAAGAGGAAATGTTTCAATTATCTCTCCATTTAGGTATACAAGGCTATTATTTACTCTCATTTTATCATTTTATTTCTTAAATGAGAGGCCTGATTTTATCATGCTTTTAGGTATATTGATGATAACTTGTGCTGGTATATACCACATTCTAAATCTGGCTCAAAAATAAAATTAAAAAATTAATAAGCTTTCCAAGTGATATTGGAATTTGATAATCCAAAATTACAAATTAATAAATTAAATCTTGCCGAAAAATTGGTAATGGCTTCTTACGAATTGCCATCTGGTTGAATATCAATACTTGAGAAATTCTGATAACTAATTTACTAAATGGGCTAGAATGACCCTGTATCATTAAGCCAATGATGGAAATTGCTTTCCCGATGATGGTCTCCACTTCCATAGAAGCCGTGTTGATGTTCATCGACCGGCTTTATCAAAAGCAGGTCAGTCCAGAAGTGATGAATGCCTGCTTGAGCTGAGGCTTTACATCCCTTGCCCTAAATCTCCTTTTTCATTGGCATCATTGGCTATAGTACGGCTCTGGTTGCCTAGTATTTGGGTGCTAGGAAACGTGCAAACTGTCCCAGAGTTCTAACCCAAAGTGTCTTGTTAAGCTGTCTAAGTTCACCTGTAATTCTTACCCTCATTCCAGCCGGCAGATGGGTTTTGGCTACTTCAGGACTCTCTAATACAGAGGCAGCGCAAGCACAGACCTACCTCACTATTTTAATGGCTGGTGCAGGGATGGACCTATTTCGACACAGCTTGCACAGCTACTTTGGAGGGTCAGGCAAAACCAGATTTGTGCTGTTATCGACTTTCGTCATGACCATTTCGAATATCGGAGTAAACTACGTGCTAATTTTGTGAAGCTTGGATTCCCTGCGCTCGGAATTTCTGGGGCTGGTTATGGAACAGTGTTCACCTAGTTTATGGGCGTGGTCACGTTGTGCGTTTTCTACTTCAAGCAGATTCAACTTCCATAATGCCAACTTCTGGATAGCTTTCAGTCGGATCTGGAAATTCTAAAAAACTGGTCCACTTTGGATTTGCCAGGGGTCTGTGTATCAACCTACTGATTTTCGCTGTTGATCTGATGATTCTCACTTTTCAGTCCTACGGAGTCGCTGTTTCTAAAGCCATCACAATAATTTTCACCTAGTTTCAAACTCTTTTCATCCCAGTGATTGGTCTGGAGATTGACACTATGAGCCTGGTAGGACGCTTTGTCGGAGCGCACGATGCGGACTCTGCTTCAGACTCCGTATTGGCCGGGCTTCTCCTAGAAACTAGCTATCCTCTAATCATCTCTCTAATCAGTTTCTTGCTACTCCTGCATTGATCGGAGTGTTTTTGGAATCGAATTCCTCCTCATCAATTCAGAATCTAGTGATATGGGGAACCCACCTTAATGCCTTCATGATGTTCATCCTTCACTCTTGGCAACTTGCTCATCACGTTTCTCCAACAAAGAACTCATCGCTTCCTGAGCCTTGTTAGCAATACTCTGCTGGGCTGCAGGGATGAACTTGGCGTAACGCTTGGTCATCGGTGAGCCAGGGGCATGTCCCAGTTGATGGGCGACTTCAGCTAAGGTGGCTCCATTTGACAACATCATTGAGGCAACTGTATCTCGCAGACAGTAGTTCGGCCTAAATTCTTTTGGGATGCCAGAGAGAGCTCTCAGTTGGCTGAAACGCTTCTTCAAACTATCCAATCTGCACAAACCACCATCACTCGCTGGAAAGACAAGAGAACTCCCCTGCAATTCTGCTGAACTATTATTCAATAGTTCCCTTTGAAGCAAGAGCACCTCACGAACCTTCTCATTCATCAGCTGGATCACCATCGTGCCACTCTTGGTATCCCGCTTGGTATATCCTTCGACCAAAATCAACCTCCTTCCAGAGCAGCTTAAGTGCCTCCGAGGGCCTGGATCCCGTCCAGCCAATGAATTGATGTAGATGTAAAAGTTGGTGGTCCGAATAAGATTCCCACACTCGCTGTAGGTTCTGGAACTGTTCTGGGCTGGGTACTTCAATGCGCTCACTGTTCGGGTCTTGTTTGGGGAGTTCAATCGCCCAGTCGAGAGCTGGACAATGATTCTCATGTGATCCGAAGTTGATAAGACAACTTAATTGTTCGAACAAGCTGTAAAAGAGAAGCCTCTTGGACATAAATTTTCACTTGTAGTAGCAAAATATCTTCTAAATACATGATTTAATTTATTTTTAATTGTATACATTAACAATTGTCATTGTATAACAAGCTTGACAACTTAATTGAAATTATTAATAAAAGGATTTTTCTAACCATACGTTAGAATTTCCAAAATCCTAGTCTCTTAGAGGGATGTATGCTTGATTCGGACTGAAATTTGTCGATCAATACTACAATTCCACGCATCGTCGGGTCTGAGACAGTTTGCCTAATTGAAAGTAAGACTAGTCTTGGCACCAACAAATAAGTGATCTCTAAGAATCTAGAATTAACAATACTATCTAATAGAGGTAGCAATGAAGAGAATCGTACTTGCCATTGGGTTAGTTTTAGCAGTATTCGGCTTCAACAGTGCTGCTGTGGGTGCTGCCGAGTTCCCGGAAGAAACAATTACAATTATTTGTAATTGGTCACCGGGGGGAGGTCAAGACACAGTATCAAGACTGATTGCGAAGTATGCGAGTGAGAGAGCTGGGGTACCTGTTGTAGTCAATAATGTAACTGGTGCAGCCGGTGCTGCAGGGGTTAGATTTGCAGCTGAAGCAACCCCTGATGGTTACACGGTTGGGATTATAGGATCTAGCTTTGTAGCAAGAAACTATAGCAATGCAGAAGCAACAGAATTGAGCGAAATTGAGCCGCTGGCATTCTTTGGACCTGACCCGGGAGCTCTAACAGTCCGAGCTGATACAGGAATAAATTCGCTTAGCGAGTATTTTGATAAAATAAAATCAAATCCTGGGGATCTGATGAATGGTAACGATCCACCTGGAGGATCATCAGCCGTTGTTGCATCACTGATTGAGAGTACATTTGATGTGAATATGTCTCAGGTCCCTTATAAAGGATATGCGGCAACAAAAGCCGCACTATTATCTGGAGAGGTTCAATCAGCAACGCTTCCTGTTGCTCAAGTGTCTGAAGAACACAAGGCAGGAAGTTTGAAAATACTGGGCGTCACATCAACCAAAAGGCATTTCAAAGCTCCAGATGTTCCAACATTTGCAGAACAGGGGTTTGAGCTAGTAGCGGGCGACTGGCGAGCTTTGTTTGTGCCCAAAGGAGTGCCCTACATGAGGCGAATGGTTTTGGAAGATATCTTTCTAAAAACTATGATGGATCCTGAATTCATGAAAGCCGCTGAGACAGCAGGCTATGTGGTAACACCGATGAACTCTGTAGATACACTCGGTGCAATAAATAATCATGACCAAAACGTATATCCAATTCTATTGGAAGCCGGTCTAGTCACTCAAAGGAAAAAATAATTAAAGGAAGGGGGAGTGGAACTCACTCCCCTAATACGAAATGAAGAAGATTAATTATGAAGTACTGACTGTTGCAGTAGTAACGGGGGTGTTTGCAGTTGCTGGCTGGTATTCCATTTTTGATAGATTCGAGTTAGTAGAAGGAATATATAAAACTAATGACCCAGGTGCCGGATTACTACCTCTCATTCTGTTATCAATCTTAAGTATATCCTCAATAACATTCCTCACCCAAATAAAAGCAGAGAACGGACGTTCCTTGAAAGAAGTTTTTCATTCTGCAAACTTACCTCTTCTACTTAGTATTCTTCTAGTTATCATCGTTTTTTTGACAAAGTTCTTGGGATATTTATTAACAATCAACGGATTAACAATTCTGTGGTTTCTTCTTTATGGTAAACTTAGAAATGAAGATAAAAAGAAATTATTTATAAATACTATATTCATGATTCTTATAGTAAATAGTGTAGTTTATTTATTTTTTATGAAGTTATTGAATACGCCTTTACCATAATGCTTTTAGAACGTTTTTTTATAAGTAGTATTCAGATTTTAACGAACCCTGAAACATTACTACTGTCAGTTATCGGGGTAGCACTTGGAATAGTATTGGGAGCAATTCCTGGTATCAGCAGTACAATGACGTTGGCGATACTACTTCCAGTGAGTTTTTATCTTGATCAGAATTCCGCAATGGTATTTCTGATGGCAGTTTTCTCCTCAAGTGTTTTTGGGGGTTCCATATCGGCAATTCTTCTAAATATACCCGGTACACCAGGAGCAATAGTAACTCAAATTGATGGCTTCCCACTAGCAAAAAAGGGCAAAGGTGGGTATGCGCTAGCTTATGCTCTGTTTTCTTCATCTGTAGGAGGCTTAGTTGGCTTATTGATATTGATGCTCTTAGCACCAGTTATTATCAAAAGTGCTATGAATTTCAGGAGCCCCGAATTTGCAGCAGCAGCTCTATTTGGTCTAGCAATGTTAGCATATTCAACACCTGGCTCAACATACAGGGGGATAGTCATTGGAGTTCTTGGAGTGATTTTAGGGATGGTCGGTTTTGATAATATGACCGACATGCTTAGATTTGATTTCAGAACAGAGTTTTTACAAAATGGAATCAATTTAGTCCCATTATCGATTGGGCTATTTGGTATGTCAGAAATCCTGAAAAATATAGAAACCTCAAAGGATTCTGAAAAATTACCAAATATTGGAAACATATTTCCACCATTCTCAAGTGTAATAAAAACATGGAAAAGTATATTTCGAGGATCAATTTTTGGTGTGTTCATTGGGGCAATTCCAGCTGCAGGCTCAGCGATCGCAGTTGCAATCTCTTATGCTCAAGAAGTGAAGTTAGCGAAAGATAAATCAGAATTTGGTAAAGGTGATATACGAGGTATTGTTGCACCAGAATCAGCAAATAACGCTTGTGTAGGAGGTGCTCTCATTCCAATGATGACGTTAGGGATTCCAGGAGATACGATGACTGCCGTATTGATGGCATCCCTCTTAATACATGGTTTGCAGCCTGGCCCGTTTTTATTCCAGAACAATCCCCAATTCGTTTCCGTCGTTTATGCATCACTGTTCATAGCAATTATCCTTACACTCCTACTTGGATTTTTCTTAATCAGATTTATAGTCAAGGCGTTGAATGCACCCACAACGATAATCAATTTTACAATTATTGTTCTATGTCTTACTGGATCCTTTGCCATTAGAAATTTAATCAGTGATGTCTTCATAATGATTTTCTTTGGTGTTCTAGGATATTTATTTTACAAAATAAATTTACCGACAGCACCTCTAGCATTTGGACTTATACTTGGTCCAGTTTTAGAAGAAAATCTCCGGAGAAGTCTAATTATTAGTCGAGGATCGTGGTTAATCTTTTTGGAGCGTCCAATATCGTTATGTTTGGTAGTAATTACCCTAATTGTTCTTTTATTACCTTTGATAAAATTTAAAAATAGGCAATAAAAATGGATTTTAATTATCAGAAAAAAAACAAATATTTTGACAGTCTGATTAGTAATAAAAATCTAATGTGGATGGGTCAAAATACAAACCATATCCCTTCTCATGAAGCTGTAAAAGAGAGTTTAATAAAGTCAATCCATGATGAAGAGTACCATGTATACGCACCACCACTTGGGTTGGAAGAATTAAGAGAGCTAGTTTTAGTCCACCTGAATTTGAAACAGAATGATTGTTTTATTACTGATGGCGCAGTTTCAGCCTTATCTAATGTTTGTAATTCATTAATTGGTGAAGATGATGAGTTTTTGACGACGGACCCAACATGGATCTGGCCAACTTTATTTACGAAGCAGTCTGGAGGTTTTGTAACCCAAATACCTATATATGGTCATCATACTAATTTTAAAGTCAAAGCTTCTGACATTGAAAAACATATAACCCCAAAAACTAAAATTTTGTACTTGGTTGATCCAAACAATCCTTTGGGTACTACCATTGATGAATCAGAGGTTGAAGCGATAGCCAAAATAGCAAAATCAAATAATATTTATATCTTACATGACTGTACCTACCGTGACTTTGCATATAATCACACATTTTTTAATCACTTCTATCCTGAGGGTACGATCACAATTTGGAGCTTTTCCAAGTGGCTTGGTATTGCAGGCTTGCGCGTGGGTGCTCTGTTATCAACGCCACATCTCATCGAAAAACTTTCCAAGTGTCCACCAAATATTCTAGGCTCAAATATTATCTCACAGAGAGGTGCTATTGCTGGGCTTAAGCATTTTGCAGAGTGGTTTCCTGAAGTGAATTCAATTCAACGTAATAATCAACGAATTATATATGAAAGTATTCAAAATGTTGATGAACTCTCGATGCCCATTTTCCCTTCTGACTCCAATTTTGTTATTGTTGAAATGAATAGTTCTGAAATTTCACCCGAATCACTGACAAAATCATTTCTTGAAAAGAATATTATGATCCGTCAAGGAAGTTATCATAGCGAAAAATTTGGACATAAATTTGTTAAAATAAGTCTAACTGTACCAACAGATTGGGCGGAATCTTTCGCATATTTTCTTCCAGATAGAATTACTGCTGCCAAAAATTTCAATAATGATACTGATTTATTCTGAGTAGTATATGGATTTAAATTTACAAGGTAAGAGAGTTTTAGTTACTGGTGCATCTAAAGGAATTGGACATGGACTTGCCTATACACTTGCTAGTGAGGGGGCTCATCTATATTTAGTTGCTCGCAGCGAGCAACTGCTTCGAGAAATGCAAACTCAGCTTACCGAGAGCCACGATATTGATGTCCAAATCTTTTCTCTTGATATCAAAAACCTTGAATCAATTGAAAATTTAAAGCTTGAATGTGCTGATACCGATATTCTTGTCAACAATGCTGGTGATATACCTAGTGGTAATCTCTTTGATGTTGATGATACGAAATGGCGTGAAGGTTGGGATTTGAAGGTTCATGGTTACATTCGTATGTGTAGAATCTTCTATAAAGTCTTCAAGGAAAGAGGATCTGGAGTAATACTTAACAATATTGGTAATGGTGGTGAGATTTTTGACTCGCGCTACATAGCTGGAGTATCTGGGAACGCATCTCTTATTGCGTTTACCAAGGCTTTAGGTGCAACTAGTCTTAATGATAATATTCGTGTACTTGGTGTTAATCCTGGTCCTGTAAACACTGAGAGAATTTTTAAAATGTTGAGGAAACGGTCTTTTGATCTCTTTGGCACAGAAGATCGGTTTAACGAACTTGCGCAAAAATATCCCTTATCACGACCTGCACACATTAATGAAGTCACAGATGCAATAGCATTTTTGATCTCAGATCGTGCCAGTTATATTTCGGGATCCATTCTAACAATTGATGGTGGAATATCATCCAATAATTCAATCGTATGAAAAATTTTAAAGTTAGCACTTCTGACAATGTTGAGCTGGATTGTAATATTTCAGGAGAAGGCATCCCACTTGTCTTTGTACATGAATTTGGTGGTGACCAGCGTAGTTGGCAGAATCAAGTAAATTATTTTTCTCGCAAATACCAATGTATCACTTTTAATGCACGTGGATATCCACCATCTGAAGTCCCTAGTTCTGTCGAGTCCTATTCTCAAAGCCGCGCTGTCGAAGATA
The DNA here is from genome assembly GCA_029245725.1 of SAR324 cluster bacterium. NCBI lineage: Bacteria > Deltaproteobacteria > SAR324 cluster bacterium. Next base: position 10,242 of record JAQWOT010000358.1, read on the forward strand.
TAATTGATGTTTTAGATTATTTGAAAATCGATGCAGCGCACTTTGTGGGGCATTCGATGGGTGGATTCGCCGTTTTGCACTTATTAATCAATTATTCACGAAGAGCTATTTCGGCTTCTATAGTTGGGGTTGGTTATGGTGCAGAGAAACAACACGAAGACTACTTTCGAGGTGTTTCAACAAATGTTGCCAAGCAATTTCTCGAATTAGGAAGCGAAAAGTATTCTCATATTTACGGATCAGCTGCATCAAGAATTCCTTTCCAAGTTAAAGATCCCGTTGGTTGGAATAAATTCAGACATAGACTCGGACAGCACTCCATGATTGGGGCTAGTAATACAATGCTTGGTGTGCAGGCCCACCGTCCATCACTTTATGATTTAGTGACAGAGCTATCTAACATTGAAACACCGTTGTTTATCGTCATTGGGGACGAAGATGATCATTGCCTACAGACGAGTCTATTTTTGAAGAGCACAGTAAAATCATCTGGATTATTAATTCTACCAAAGACTGGGCATACAGTACCTTCTGAAGAGCCTGGTATGTTTAATTCCCATCTTTCAGAATTCTTTTCATTAAATGAGCTTTCCAGGTGGCCAAATCGTGATCCGAGATCAAACCCCATGGAAATCATGAAGATTAGCTGATGCTTGAGAAAATTATTGAATCCGTAAATCTTGCTCGTCTAGTTGAGAGGCACGATTTACTTGCAAAGTGTACAACTGAATCATCCTTGGGGGTCAATAGACAAGCTCTCTCCCTTGAGGATATAAATGCTCGTAAATTGTTGATTCAGTGGGCAGAAATGATTGATATGCAGGCATTTACTGATGCTGCATCAAATCTCTTTTTGCGATATGAAGGCAAGTTTCCCGATCTACCACCTGTTATTGCTGGTTCTCACATAGATAGTCAACCTACTGGTGGAAAGTACGACGGAGTATTTGGTGTCCTGTCTGCGCTTGAGGTTGCTGAATCATTCTACAAGAATCAGTTCAAACCTGATCACTCATTTGAGGTTGTATGTTGGATGAACGAAGAAGGCTCTCGTTTTGCTCCTGGTATGATGGGTTCTTCAGTATTTTCTGGCTACAAATCACTCAATGATATTATTGATATTGTCGACGATGATGGATTTTCTATAGCATCAGGGATTGAATACGTTCGTTCAGCCCTACCCTCAGTGCCTATCAGGGAGTTTGGTTTCCCAATCAAATGTTATTTAGAACCGCACATTGAGCAAGCACCATTCTTGGAAAGAGCAGATGTTGTTATTGGTGCCGTTAAAGGCATGCAAGGCAAAAAAACCTTCGCAGTTACTGTAACTGGCCGGGCTGATCATGTTGGAACTGTCCCGTTGTCTGAGCGCGATGATGCCCTTCTGTGTGCAACTCAAATCATGCACCAGTTGTATTCTGCAGTCATCAATGATGATGAAGATGTGAAATTTACCATTGGTAAGCTTATTGTTGAGCCAAATGCACCTTCAGTAGTACCCAGTAAAGTTACCTTTTCTATTGATCTGAGACATCCTCACCAATCACCCCTTGATCACTATGAATCCTTAATAATTGCAGTAATTAGCAAATACAGCTCTAAAAAATCAGTCAAATTAACTCCCCTAGTAGATGATCCTGTCATAGAATTTCCAACTGAGTTAATCTCATCAATTATATTTGCGGCTAAGGAACTCGGGATATCATCTACAACAATTCTTTCCCTAGCTGGTCATGATTCAAAATTTCTTCATAAGATAACTCCAACTGGAATGATATTTATTCCTTGTTCTGAGGGAATAAGTCATAATCCAGCTGAAGCAGTTCACCCAGATCATCTCTTTGATGGCACTCGTGTTCTATGTCACACGCTTTATCATCAACTTCAGTTAAGTAGATAGTCGAATAGTGAATATTTCAATCAGTAACTACGCAAATAAGCCAAAAAATACCACTATCACTAACTGGATTACGTCTGCACTCGAAAAATCAATTATCGAAGGCAAGCTTAAACTTGGCACAAAAATAGATGAAATCAGCCTTGCTAACGAATTTGATGTTTCAAGAACACCTGTCCGTGAAGCACTTCAAAACCTGGCAGCTGCAGAATTGATTGATCTTAAACCTCGACATGGGGCAGTTGTCAAAAAACTTCAACTTTCTGAAATTATTGAACTCTTTGAATTAATGGCTGTACTTGAAGCAACTGCAGCTAAATTCGCTGCTCTGAGGATGTCTAATGAGGAACTGCAAGTTATAAAAGTTGCGCACGAAAAATGCCGCGCTGCAGCTTTGGAGAATGATATTGATCTTTTCTATAACCTAAATTTTGAATTTCATAGATGTGTACATGCTGCATCTCGAAATCGATCTCTCCAGAAGCATGCCTACTCAATTGATTTAAGATTAAAGCCTTATCGCAGGCTTATTACATTTCGAAAAGGCAGAGTTGTGAATTCAATTGCTGAGCACGATCTCATTATGAATGCTCTGAGTGATAGAGATGAACAATTAGCTTACGAATCAATGTTTAATCACCTCCAAATTCTTTCAACTGATGCGGTGTTGATCGCATCTGCCCTTGAAGAATCTAATTAATCAATCTTCTTGAGTCAAAACTCTTTATCATAATTTACCCATTCAACTATCTTCTGTTTGGCATCTTTCAAAGAGTCTCAATTCTTATCCTTTCCAAGCCATTTTAAAGAGATTCCAATTCCTCTTCGAAACTATAATCTATATCAAATCTATCTGGTGTCTTCTCCTGACACATGTTTGCCTCCAACCCTTTTGAGTCTAACAAAGTAATCATCGCCTCCTGAGCCTTGTTAGCAATGCTTTGTTGAGCAACTGGAATGAACTTGGTGTAGCGCTGGGTTATTGGGGAGCCTGGGGCATGTCCTAACTGGTAAGCAACTTCAGCTAAGGTGGACCCGTTTGATAGCATCATCAAAGCAATCGTGTCTCGTAGGCAGTAATTTGGTCTGAACTCTTTCGGGATGCCAGCTAGATCCCTTAATTGGCTGAAACGCTTCTTCAAACTATCCAATCTGCGCAATCCACCACCACTTGCCGGAAAGGCATAAGCACTCTCCCGCAATTCTGCTGAACCACTATTCAGAAGTTCCCTTTGCTGCAACAGCACCTCACGAACTTTCTCATTCATCGGCTGAATCAACATCTTGCCACTCTTGGTATCACGCTTGTTGTAGTTCCCGCGATCAAAATCAATATCCTTCCAGAGCAACTTAAGTGCTCCTGAAGGCCTTGATCCTGCCAGCCAATGAATTGATGCAGGTGTGAAAGTTGGTGGTCCGGATAAGATTTCCATACCTGCTGTAGGTTCTGGAACTGTTCTGGGCTAAGAACTTCAATACGCTCACTGTTCAGGTCTTGTTTGAGGAGTTCAATCACCCAGTCGAGAGCCGGACAATGACGCTGGCGAACTCCATAGTTAATGATGTGGCGTAGCAGCTCTAGTACGTTGCGGGTAGTTGCGCTGCTATGCGCTTTGGCAACCTGCCTACACAATCACTCGACATCTAGCAGGACTAATTCCTGTGTTGTATTGTTCCCAACGGGTTTTCGTAAGTGGAGATCAAAGCGATTCTTATCCGTTACTACCCCCTTGAGTTGATTGCCTTTGCTCTCGAGGTAAAGCTCTCAAAGCCTCTCAATAGTGGGACAAGAGTCTGCGGTCCGTTTAGCTTCTGCTTGGGCTTGTCACCGTTCGCTATTGGTCAGTACTTGCCCATTAATCCACCTTGTTCTCTCTGGGTCTGCAGGGTCTTCTGGTCGCGCTCTTCTTGCGGAGTTCACAAGTAGTTCAAGAGTGCTTTCTCGTATCAATAGTCTGCTAGAGACAAGACCACCACAGCTATAAGCAAATTTACAGTAGGTCTTGTGACGGCTGCCTTCAGAAGCAGACCCAATCTGCTGAAGACCTTGCTGAAGGGACTGCTCGGCAGAAGCAGTTATCAGATTGTTTAGTGGTTCTTCAAATAAGTCTTCAGTGGACTCAGTAGAATCGGCGGGGTTATCAACAACTGTTACTGGAGGCTTTGCAGAATCTTTAGTTGACTGGGCAACAGGCCTCAGATGCCCTTGAAGCCTCTGGATTGATCTGCAACAAGAATTCAGTGACTGGAGAAACGCAGCCTTCCCAAATTACATCAGGATTTCGTTTTGGAGTTTCTGTAAGAACCACCAGGGGGTTCTAGGAGAAAGAATCCACCATGATTGGTGAATAGATTGCAGAAGTTCTCAAAGCTCTTTCAAATGAGGAAAAATGAAAATAATTTCTAACTCAATCAATAGAAAAGTTCTAGAACTGATCCGAGAATTTATGATTTATGAAAACCAATCCTGATATGAAACCAAGAATCTTCTTTTTTCGAACATCCTTTAGACAATGAACAAAACATACGACTTCATCATTGTAGGAGGTGGTTCTGCAGGATGTGTTTTGGCAAACCGTCTCAGCGAAAACCCTGAAAACCAAGTATTATTGTTGGAAGCGGGCAGACCGGATTCAATTTGGGACATTTTTATCCACATGCCTGCCGGACTGTCAATGCCTATTGGTAACCGTTTCTACGACTGGATTTATGAAACTGAACCGGAACCCTTCATGAACAGGCGTAGAATCTACCAAGGCCGGGGGAAAGTCTTGGGGGGTTCCAGCAGCATCAACGGCATGATTTTCCAACGCGGAAATCCACAGGATTACGAACGCTGGGCGGCCGATCCAGGTATGGAGGAATGGGACTACGCGCATTGCCTGCCATATTTCAAAAAGATGGAAAACTGTCTGACTGGAGGAGACGATTTCCGAGGGGATCAAGGACCACTCAAATTGGAAAGAGGTCCTGCTTCAACCCCATTGTTTCAGGCTTTTTTCCAGGCAGTCCAACAGGCAGGATTCGAACTGACAAACGATGTTAATGGTTTCCGTCAGGAAGGATTTGCTGCCTTTGATAAGAATGTCTTCCGGGGAAGACGCCTCAGTGCAGCTAGAGCTTATCTTCATCCTGTGATGAATCGACCCAACCTCAAAGTAATCTGCCGTGCCCACGCATTATGCATACGTTTTGATGGTAAAAGGGCTGTAGGTGTGGATTTCAGACACAAAGGGCAAACCATAAGCGTTCAAGGTGGAGAAATCATCAGCTGTGGCGGCGCCTTCAATTCTCCTCAACTACTACAGCTTTCCGGGATCGGGAACCCGAATGACCTTAAGCCCCTGGGTATCGAAATAGTTCACGAACTTCCAGGAGTGGGAGAAAACCTGCAGGACCATCTAGAGGTATATGTGCAGCATGCATGCACCCAACCGGTTTCGATGCAACCTGCACTCCGTTGGTGGAATAAACCTTGGATCGGCCTCCAGTGGCTTTTCTTTCGAGAGGGCCCTGCAGCCACTAATCATTTTGAAGCAGGAGGGTTCGCGCGAAGTAATGATGAGGAGTCTTACCCAAACCTGATGTTTCATTTTCTGCCTCTCGCGATCCGCTATGATGGGACCTCTCCAACTGGAGGACATGGGTACCAGGTTCATATCGGACCAATGTTTTCCAATTCCCGTGGTTCAGTAAAAATTAATAGTAAAGATCCCTATGCCAAACCATCTTTGAGGATGAATTATCTTTCCACCCCCGAGGACCAAAAAGAATGGGTGGAAGCCATTCACTGCGCAAGGAAGATTCTTGGACAATCTGCGTTTGATGAGTTCAGCGGGGGTGAAATATCTCCAGGACCTTCAGTCGACTCTGATGAAGAAATCCTCGAATGGGTTCGAAGAGATGGAGAAACCGCCTATCATCCCTCCTGCAGTTGTGCCATGGGAACTGGGACTCAATCCGTAGTGGACCCAAAAAGTTTCAAGGTTCATGGCATGGAAGGAATTCGTGTCGTGGATGCCTCAGCCATGCCCTATGTACCCAATGCCAACATCAATGCCCCGATCCTGATGCTCGCCGAAAAAGCTGCTGACCTCATTCTTCAAAACACACCACTGACTAAGCAAGCTCAGGAATTTTATCGGGCTTGATCCAAATTCATTTAATGATAAAAAAAGATGGCCAGGCGAAGTAGAATTCTTAACTGTATCTACCAGTATTTAAAGATGTGCTCAATATAGTAGCCTCAATAATTCTAGGCGGTTACTTTAGGGGGGAATTGTCCCTAAGTGTTGCTAACGCTATCATTTTCAGTTGATAGTTATCAACACTTTAACAATATGGGTTTCCATTCAGAAATCGAACTTTGGCAGATGTGCCGTGCCAAGAACCATACTTTCTCGACGAAGCTTCTCTCCCTGACTATGAATCTGGCCAATGTTTTGAACACCCAGCAGTTCCATGGAACGAATCAAATCTTCCTTTACCAATTCAAAGGCTCGGCTGATACCCATGTGACCACCAGCTCCAAGACCACCAGCAACCACTCTGCCTAAACCCACGGCTTTGAGGCCATAGCTCAGCCCAACAAGAACATCTAACCCGCTTCGGATTCCTCCATCCATTGCGCAATCAAGCTTAGATCCTGCTGCATGCAATTTAGGCATTGCTTCCGCTACAATTTGTAAAGAAGGTATTGCCTGACCTAACTGGCGGCCACCGTGGTTGGAGAAAATCACTCCAGTTGCTCCTAATTCTTCCGCTTTCAATGCATCCTCAGCACAGTGAACACCTTTGACAATAAGTGGCTGCTCACCCCATGCTTCTTTGATCCAAGAGAGATCACTCCAAGTTACAGCTGAGGCCGCAAGTTGCTCGCCTATACCGGCATAAGGCATTGGCTCTCCCCGCTCATTTATTACATTGACAAAAGGCAGCATTCCACCATCTTGCCAGTGCCTCCATAACCACCCAGTTCGAGGAATCATTTGCGGGGCAAGCTTCATTTTGTGAAATGCGCGCGCTATCTTTTTTGGTCCAGAAAAAATTGAGCTCACTGCAACCATGGGTTTCATCCGCGCATGTGCAATTCTATCCCCTGATACCGCAGTATCAATTGTCAGCACCAGTGCTGAAAATCCTGCATCTCTTGCCCGTTTTATACCCCTTTTAGCTGTTTCAACTCCCCCACACAGATAAAGTTGGAACCACTTTGGACCACTTGAAGCTTCCGCTACTTCTTCCATGGGAGTCTGTGAGAGAGTTGAAAGCGTAGTGGCTGTTCCAAATTCTCCTGCAACTTGGGAGACGACCGCGTCGCCCTTGGGCCACAATGTTCGAAGGCTACCAACTGGAGCTGTAAAAAAAGGTACAGAAAGCTCATGGCCAAATATTTCAGTCTTTGTCTCAATTGTTTTGTGTTTGACAGCACCGTGAGGCGCAAGCATCACCTGTTGAAAAGCTAACACATTTGACTTCAATGTAGTCAAGCTACCTGCACCTCCAATAAAATATTCAGCTGCAATTGGAGGAACTTCCTTCAGCATTATTTGCCATATGTCTGCTGTAGTCAGAGCGTCAGCAATTTCGTTCTCTCGAATCCGAAACATAGATATTTCTCAAAAACAAATCTTTGAATAAGAGTTTACTCCGTTCGAAAAACGGCGTTGAGGGCCAAGGAGACAAAGTTCTGAACAACTAATTCTTAATCTGTTTAAATTTGCATATTTTAATTTTCTGAGGCTAAAATTAGATGTTTGACTTTCTTCTGATTTTCTCAAGCCAATTTAACTAATCTGTAAGTTCCTTTTTTATTTGAACCATCCTTTTTTGTATTTCTTTTAGAAGAATATTTCTTGCGTAGGGTTTCATTACTTTCCATTGTTGACATTCCTTTCAAGTGCGACCACAACCTAGACACCAATTACTTTGATGAGAAAATGCACAAACACTGATGCAAGGACTTTTACTTCTTTTCACTCAAAGCCTTTTGCCTAATTTTATTACTCCAAAAATTTAAAAGATTGGGCTAATGAGCAACTTACATCACAAATGATAAAACTCATTTAGGAGTTACCCAAAAGACGGCTACATCTGCATATCATCTGCCTTAGACCTTGACTGAATCAAAATCTCTACAGAATTGGATTCCAAAATTTTGAAGATTGCTCAACTTGTCTCCAGATATTAATCAAGATACTTAATTTATGCTAAATCATCCGAAAAATACCTTCCAAGAAATGATAGGACTTCTTCTCAAAAATTACCTATTAAATTTAACGCTAGAATAATATTTTTGCAACTGAATTGCAAAAATATTATTTTCATTGCAATCAGAAATTACAGCAAATCTGGAGGACGAAAAAACGGTAATCTTGTCACTCAGCAGTGCGGTTGTTGTCGGTCCTTAAAGATGTGTTTCCAAGAGTGAGGTTCTTTTAAGCATTCATGCTTACAGGATATTCAAAGAAGCGGAAATATTTTGTTCGTTCACTACCTACACTTCTTTCAGAGAGGGTAAAATCATTACTCAAAAAATCGTTTCGGAAGAATTTAGACTACGATCCCAGCGAAGGTCAAGACTGGAACTGAGAAGATTACGACTGATCAGCAAGCAGTTGGTGGGCTATACCAACGCAGAAATCAAAGCATGCATAGCAGTATAAGGAACAATTATGATGAAATCTGAAAAATACATTAAGGTGTTAGCTCTGGGATTAAAAAATGATTTTCCCCTCGTGGATGAAATCTATCATCCAGATTATAAGTCGTTTGATTTTAGAGCAGGCATTTTTACGAATATTGATGATGATAAAATAATTGTTTCAACCTACACTGAAGAATATACTTATGGCCCATATTAAATAATTTATGAAAATGATGAATTTATATGTATTTACAAGTATACAAAAGATAAACTAGAGGGAGATGATGAACTATCAATTGATACAGTAATGCACGCCACTAGTTACAAGGACAGGAAAATAACAAAGCAGAAAATATGGTACATCACTTAGATTTTGGCTCAAATAAGTATTTAGACTGGAACTGGGAAGACTACAGGTGATCAACAGAAGAGTAATCAAGTTAACTAATTAATTAAAATCGTTTAAGTTTCAATAGGAATTAATGTTACTGGACAGATTAGTAAATTCTTTTTTTAGTACACTGCTACCTTCTGAAATCTCAATAAAAACTGAAACATTATTAAAAAATACTGCTTTATTGCTTGGCTTGCTTAGCGCAGTGGCAATCATTTTTGATTGGTACCCATTAACCATGTTTTTATCATTTCCATTTTGTCTCATTTGGATTTACTGCGCTTGGTTAAACACAGAACCACAACTAAAATGGGTTAATTTGGTTTTTCTTTTAATTTATTTCTTCGGTATTGCACGATATTTCTTTGAAATTGCTGAGTAGAAATAAGTTGAAATTACTTATTGGAGGGAGACTCCCTCAACCTCTGAAGATTCTGCTGGTCGGACTTGGTGGGTTGAAAAATTTCTGCAGGGATGTGGCAGTCACATCACGGAGTCTTTGCTCAAGTGATACGACATTTCGGAGATGAGATATGTTTTTTTGGGTTTTACTAGTTTCTACTTTGTTATGCACTCTGGTCACTGGTTTTGTCTTCACATACGCCATTGTCGTGATGCCGGGTTTTGGCAAGCTGAATGATCGGGAATTTATTCAGGCTTTTCAGGCTACTGACGGAATAATACAGAAAAATCAGCCACTATTTATGCTTGTTTGGATGGGTTCAATAGCTTCAGTAGTTGCAACGATGGTACTGAGTGTTGTCTACCTCCATGGAAATGAGCGCTGGGTCATTATCTTGTTTGGTACTCTTTATATCATCGGTGTGCAGGGCATCACGATTTTAGTCCATCTACCATTAAATAAGAGTCTTCAGGGCATCAAAATCAATGAGATGGACTACGAGTCCTTAAAGCAATTGCGCAGCAAATTTGAAGCACGTTGGAACTGTTTCAACAATATTCGTACTGGTATTGCCTTTGCCGTGAGCATGGCACTGATGTTCTCCCTGGGGTCAACCTAAGCAGGCATTTGACGTCAAGGCAAAGAAGCTATGAGATAATATATATTACATCAAAAATCCTTCCTTCTCGAGCCAATACTCATCTTGCCCTGCAAGTCCATCCAAACAAGCAATAACAGCGATCCTCAAGTCTCCCAGAGGCGCTCCAGCGGTAGGATCCGATAATTAGCCAGACAAGACGCAGTTGCCTCTGATCACGCCAATTTGTGAGTCAGCTATCTGTTGTGCTAATTACAATGAGCATCCGTAGATTTAAATCTGCAGATCCTGAAACCAGCTATTTTCATTTCAGCAGATATGCAGGTGGACTATGGGGTACAGGCCAGTTAGGACAAGTAAGGGAACTCCAATGCAACCTGCTCCTTGGAACCTGCCAAGTAGCTATGATGCTCTGGAGTTACATATCAAGCGAGTGGATGAATTCATTGAATCTCAGGACTTCTAACGCCTAGAGATTAGTCTGGAAGTGATTCTTCACTGGATTAGGCACCTTGGTTGGTTCGACATCGATGTGACCTACCCCAACTGGGGTGGCTATGATCCACCACAATGGTTGGATGGTGCTGAGAATCTTGCAAAGACTCCATTCTGGAAGAACCCACCAGAAGCATTTGCAGCAATCCTTGCAGATGGTGATCTTCCCAGCAATCAGCGTATGCTGAGAGGCTACAGTATTTGTAGAGTTGTGGGGTATATGGGAGTAGTGCTCTGGGAGGCACCGCTAGGTCTAGCCTAGACTGTGGAACCTTGTTGGAGCCAAAGCAAGGAAGCAGCTTAGACTTTCTTTGCCGAAGGCATCATGAAAATCACACATCTCTGCTTGTTACTTATCCTGCTCCTGATCCCAGCCTATTCCTTTGCAGAGTGTCCAGCCTACGAGCGCAAGGCGTGAAAGCACTGGGTGGATGAGAAGACAAAGACTGTCAAAATGCCTGGCATGAAGTGCTGATTACTGAGTCTCTCTCGCCAGTTGCACTCAAGACGAATAGAGGCTGCAGAGTTATATCAGGCAATTGGAATGGATTCATACTCTAGCAAGACGATCACTGATGCCAACCAATTGGATATCGACCATCTAGTGCCTCTGAAGGAAGCTCATCAATCAGCAGGCTACGCTTGGGATCCTGACAGGCAAGTTGATTTCACTGAATCAAGCTCTTCAGAAAGGGCGATCAACGGCTTTTTCAGTAAAATGTTTCAGCATCATCAACTGGATGAAAATCAAGAGAAGTGATTGTCTCTGTGAGCTCGAAGACCTTTCTGGAGTTATTGCTAATGGCGTAAGCAAGTAAATATTTTTTACCCACTTCCAATGCTCTCTCAAAAGAATGCACACAATCTCGGTGACTTAAGTACATGGCTCTCATGTAATCTTCTGAGGGAGTTCCCTGCATAATCGTGGGATCATTGCCTTTGACCACCCAGCCGATTCTGAGCCCAACAAATTGAATTCCGTATTTTTCAGAGAAGTACTTCCCTAAATTCTCACCAAATAACTTCGAAACCGCGTACAGGGAATCTGGGTTGGTCGGATCTGATAGTGAAAGAATTTTATTCTTGGAGGGATCTAGGGTCTCTGTCGTAGTTAAGAGAGTATCTCCATGTTGAGTATGATTCGTACTGGCAAAAATAATCTTACTGACCCGGGCTCTCCTGCACTCATTGAAGACATTGTAGGTTGCTTCAATATTATTTGGCTGAACACTTTCCCAGGGTGCGTTTGGACTTGGATCTGCTGCCAGATGAATCAATGCATCCAGACCAGAGAACTTGCCGACAACCTCAGCGCTTTTGGATAGGTCAATTTTTGTAGAGCCGAGTTCCTGATTTTCTTCAAGAGTAAATGATGTTAACTCGTGTTGCCCCACCAACCCATTGAGCAAGACAGTTCCAATTGTTCCATCTGCTCCAGTGATGCCTACTTTCATTATTTTTTCCTTTCTCGAATGCTTTACGGTTCACCCAAATCATTGGCTTCAGAAATTTCTGAGGCCGACCAGGCTTCTTCTAGTAATTTGAGCTGCTTCTGTTTCGGGTCATAGAGATCACCGACCATCGATTCAATCAAAACACGATAGTAATGCCGATCAACAAAAGTCCTTCCATGCTGGATCTCTTCAAAGCGATGACGCTGGTAGGCTTTAGAGTGTGGCAGTTCGAAATATTTGGATGAATCCGGATTCTTCGGCATCAGCAATTCAGGCTTTTGGTGTAGCTAGCAGTCATCGTTTCTGATAGATCCATCCGACATGGATGTGTTACAAAATTTGACCTGTTCCAGATCGGCATATTCCAAAACAGCCCTATCTAGCTTTGCCCCTCGCAGGTCGGCTCTGATGAGGATAGCTCCCCAAAGATCAGCTCCACTCAAGTCAGCATCCCTCAAATTAGTTTGACTCAGATCGGCTTCAATCAAGTTCACTCCCACAAGCTCAGCCTCGCTCAGGTCAGCTCTGCTTAGCTTGACCCCAAACAGATCAGCTTCTCTCAAACTGGCTTTGCTTAGATTCCTATCTGTTAGGTCCGCGAGAGCAAGATCACAATTGATACACTGATTGGTTCTCAAAAACTTGTCCAAGTCTTCTTCTTCATATCCAAAAACTTGCGAACCCAGTATTGCCAAGAACAGCGCGAGCAAGATTCGTTTGTTCATAGTTTCACGTGCCAATTACTCGTAGTCTTCCCAGTTCCATTCTTGTCCTTCGCTATGATCATAATCCAACTGTTCACGCATCGTTTGTTGGCTGATAACTTTCCCAAACTTATAGTTCACACCAGACAACATTGAAATAATACATACTTGTTGACTCTTGAAAACCGCTGAATGCAGAGGAACTCATGATTTTCATAGAGAACCTGATAGGGGCCCATGATTACCTTGCCTTTGCGTTTTAACAGAACTCGTTTGCTCATGTTTTTATCTAACTTCACACCATGATTTACTGATTCATAATCAGGGTGCACAAGTTCATCATACAAAGAAAAATCATCTTTCTGAATTGCCTGTCGCCATGCCCTATCGAATGCTTCTCCTTTCGTCGTCTGTACTTCCAATCAAGGTTTTTGGGTTAATTCGTAGGAAAAACAACCAACTCCCTGCTTACCCACCAGTTTCTTTTCCATTTCTCCCCCAGTCATCCTCCGAGTTCTTTGAAATGCTTGATAGGTTTATGGGCACATTCACTTTGTGCCAAATAACCAATTCTAAAGAGGCATCATGCAGTATGGACAAACTGATAAAACCAATCGAAACATTGCAATTTGGACCGCCTACATCTGCGGAGTCTTCATTTCTCTGGCAGTATTGGAAAGCCTACTCCAAGTACCTGCTGTTCAATAAAGAATCTTTAATTTTCTGAAACCAACTGAGGTCGAGCCACGTTCTGAGCACGACCTGCAGCGTGCAGGTAAATGGAGAACAACCGTGCCAGCGGGTTTTGCTTTCATGCCCGAATCTCTGTGGCCAATCAATAATGCTCCTTCCCTTGCTACGATACCCTGGTTGGGTTCAGACAACCTCTCCACTTACAGCCCCAGAAGCACCTCCCATTGAGGCTGTTCATCCTCCCTTTTCCTAGAACATCGTAAGACTGCCGAATCAGCTCAATACTCTCTGCAGTCTCCTAGCGCTCACTACGCTCAAGGTTCAACCAGGCAGTCTCTGAGGTACTCAGGGGTACTGTCATCGCCGGTAAGGTCGTGGCAATCTCACTGGGACTGCGAGGTCCAATGAGCGCCAGCGATGGGAACTGCTGACCCAACACCCAGGCAGTCGCAATGTTTTGGGCCTTTACTCCACGCTCTGCTGCGAGTTGAGTTGCGCGCCTGCGACGCTCTGCGTTGGCTTCAGAAGAGAAACAGGCATCCCCAGTCGTATCCGGTGACAGGGCGGTGCCTTGACCCGGTTGCAGAAAATAACCTCTCGCCTGCGAGGACCAGGACAGGTGTGTCGTGCCAGTCTCCCTCAAAAAGCCCAGCATCTCTGGCGTGTTGGAGGTAATGCAACCATCCCAGACTGGCTTTTCCATCACTGCAAGCGACAGGTTATTGTTTAGGATTTTCAGAGGTTGCAGCCCCTTTGAAGCGGCATAGGCGTTGGCTTCTTTGAAGCGGGCCACTGACCAGTTTGAACCACCAAAGGTCTCAATCAGCCCCTTGGCGTGGAGAGCATTCAAAGCATCTACGAACTCATCCACAGGCACATCAGGATTGTCGCGATGCATGATATAAATAGGGGCTCGTTCGATCTGTAAGCGTTCTAGGGAAATGGCTAACTGGGTTGCAATCACATCTGGAAGGCAGTACGGACTGTGCACACCCTTGACGACAACACGTGCTTCCTTTGTGATTCCACGGGCCGCCATCCATTGCCCCAGCACCGTTTCATGGACACCACCTCCATAGATGAAACCGGAATCAAAGCCATTTCCACCAGCCTCCCACCACGCGTCCCAGACGATCGCACCTTCATCAAGGGTGTCTCGGTTGTCACAGCCCATGATCAAGGCGCTGATTTCTCCAGTCATGCCAGGAATTCCAACGCGTGGAATCGCAGGAAGATTCGATGGCAGAGTACCGTTCAGGCTTCGAATGTGAGATGGATTCTCTCCATGGAGTTTGTAACCGGTGGCTTCCCGCCATGTTGCAATGACACGAGCATTACCCACACTGTCCGATAGATTTGGTGCTGGGCTTGGGGCTTCCGTTAGTCCATCAAGGATGGCACAGCTGGCTAGTTCCGCTTCATGAGCAAAAAGAATCCGAGGATCCTTAAGCTGCTCCACGCGCTTCTCACCAGCTACTTCAATCTCAATGATCGCATCTGAAGGACCGGCATCACGTCCAGGTATCCAGGGATTCGGCAGGTGGATACGTCCCTTGCTACCGATTACAGTTGCCGAATTGTCCATGGCTCTTCGGATTGATGTAGCACAACTGGCAGTGATGTCTTGATCAAACTTGAGGAGCGCGTGGGCCGTTTCGTCAACACCCAGCTGACCAAGGGAACCGATCCCCTGGATCTCAATTGGCTCAGCAAATGACACCCCTTGGGCTGCTCCAGCGACCAGCCGAGCGAAGGAAACTGGATAGACACCCACATCAAGAATCGCTCCTCCAGCCAGCTCAGGATTATCCAGACGTGATGCAGGATTGTAGGTCGAAGCAAAACCAAAACTCGCCTCAATGTGTTGAACTTTCCCAATCTCACCACTTCCAATCAATTCTACTAAGCGCTCAATCTGGGGATGGCAGCGGTACATGAAGCCTTCCATGAAGAAGCGTCCGGTTCCCTTGGCAACATCAGTCATGGCGACGACCTCTCCGGGGATCAGGCCAGCTGGCTTTTCAACGACTACATGCTTGCCAGCTCGCAGAGCTCGAATCACCAACTCTGCATGAAACGGATGCGGTGTAGCAATGTAGACCGCCTCAACCTGGGGCGCGACCAAGAGGTCATCGTAGCTGTTAAACCAACCTTCAGATGGTACCGAAAAGCCCTCTCCAAAGGCCTTGCAGCGTTCCGCATCACGACTAGCTATGGCGCAAAGCGTTCCATGATCACACTCCGCTAAGCCTTGTGCAAAATTAGCTGCGATTGAACCGGGACCAATGATGCCCCACTGAACCGTCTTCATGTGCTGTCCTTAGTTTATTTGTGGTAGTTCCAGAGTACGAATCTAATCTGTCGATAACCTAGCACTCTCTAGCCTTGGTTACAGTTTCCAATTGAGACGTTCAATTCAGGAATTCTCTAAACATAGGATAGTTTTTCATAAATTCAACAAATCCTTTTTCCGTTCAGACACTTTCTTTACTAGGACATCTCGCATCAACCTAATCCCTTTTTGAGCAGCTTATCAAAGCTAGCCCACCTGAAAAGACCATTTGCCTCTTGACTATCATCTGGTTGATATTAAATTTCTATATTCTAGCTACCGTAAGTTGGCATCTCAGTTACACATGTCAGATGGAACAGAATGAAAATCATTGCCAGTATCAAACTGACGAAGGGCTATGAGCACTGGAAAAGTGTAATTGAAAGTGAGCATCACAAGAAAGCCAGAGAAGAATCTGGAATCTTTTTTCTAGAATATGGCTATCAGGTAAAGAGTAGGTGAGTCTTCATTGTTAAAGAAATGGAGTCTGCAGAATCAGGCAAACAATTTTTGGCAAAGAATCCTAATTACGTCGATGAAGTTGGGTAGATCCATCATCACTCCAAGTCATTGTTTTAGAGGATTGAGTAGCTCTGGTCTCCTGAAATCAGACTACTCAAGCTGAGCCAGCTTTATTTGGTTCTAATCAATTAAACAACCGATAGGTTGAAAAAATAATTATTAATGCAGAGGACTGGAAATGCTAAATACGATGATTGTGCTGACAATGAAGAACTGTACTTATGATGATTGGAAGAAGGCCTTCGACGCTGACGCCGAAATGCAGTCTGACTTTATGAGGGAAACCATTGTCGGCAAAGTGGATGACCAAACAGCGGTGGTCAGTGCCGATGTGTTTGCACCCGAGAAAATGCAGCAGTTGATGTCAACACCTGAATTCAAGCAGATGGAGGAAGAAATGGGTCTAGAACACAGCGTCTATTTTCTTCAACCAGCCCCAACTGCGTAAGCGACCTACTTACAATTAGGGTCTGGTCAATTGGATCCCAATCACTCGCCTGAATCTAACAAACAATTTTTTGTTGATTCATTCGCTTTCCTCTTCTGAAGCAGAATTTCGTTTCTCCAGATTCAGCTTCTGATGCTTGGTCGTTCTTCCGGAGACCCTCTTCCTCCAAAGTTTGAAGGAAGAGGGCCTCAACGATCTCCGCATCACCTTGATGACCTCAGCCTCGGAGAGACCAGTCTCTTTCTTGATTTCTTCAAAAGTGATCCGATCCTGCCATGCAAGGTAGATAATTCGATCTGTTTGTTTTAGTGATAGTTGAGGTGTCCGCATTTCGCTATATCGGTACTTTGGTGAGGTTTTGAATTGAAGAGTCAGCAAAATCACCCCACGATATTACTGTTCATACAGCAAATCGATCCTCAAATTGACCTTAGCACTCTGATCCATGTACCTAGAGCTATTAACTCGATTGAAATGGTTTTGCAATCCAGAGGAAATACGTCAAGGTGAATATGATCCTTTTGGACCCAAGGAACCTACGCCCGGTCCACGAAAGCGCAGACCTCCACGTTTTGAGTTTCTGGGAGCGATCGGATTACTGCTTGGCATCTTTGGTGTCCTTGGCTTTCTGATCTTTCAAGCAGTGTTGTTCATAAATTATATAGCTGGTTAATCCATAAAGTTCTAAATCTATTCCTCCAACGACTTCTTTCCAAAAGCTGTTCGGCCAAAAGAGAAGATAGTCATTCAACCAAAAGATCAGAAAATTTCTAGAACTCCCAAAGATTGCTTTGCTTTTTCCTACCTTCTGATTGATCTTTAGAATAAATGAGTGAGACGTGTTGTCCTAATCAGTGAATAGCACGTTGGTGTCTCCCTCTTCCCAAGTAATTATCACTTTTTCAAGGAGATTCAGATGGATATCAATAAAGATTGTCACGCTTTTCATTTAGTTTTCAGAGCACCTGATGAAGAGGCCTCAAGGCTTGATGTGTTTTTTGAAGCTCATGAGAGGTTTATGCGAGAGACCCATTTCACTGAAGGTGATACAGAACCACGTGTCTTGGTTTATAACATCACAAAATGCCCTGAGCTGAAAAATCCGTTGAACCCAGATGAGGGCACCACAGGACATACCCTATTTGGACTACATGAAGTTTATCGGGGCCCTGAGGGTTGTGCAGCACACATGGCAGCTGGCCAAGCTCGAGAAGCTCTTTTTGCAGAATTCATCGACTTGGTACAAACCTATATGGTCAGCGGTTTATTGGCAGCGCCTGTGATTCGTACAATGTAAAACCTCCTCGGGATGCAGGCCTTTACTTTCAGAATGTATCCCCAACATCACTCACATATTGATTTGTCTTCTCAATAGCGCCTCAACAACAGAAGGAAAAACTTATGTCTCTCTATTTTTTCAGTGCAAAGTATAGCAATGCCGCTTTCAAAGGTATGGTTGACACTCCTCAAGATCGGGAAGCTGCCGCTAACAAGCTCTTCAATGCCATGGGTGTGAAGATGCACAATATTTACTTCAGTATCAGCAGCGCAGAAATTGTTGGAATTTTGGAGGGCAATGCAGAAAACATGGCGGCTCTAGAGATGGTAACAATGTCAACGGGAACCTTTACTTCCATAGATGCCAAGGAGGTTATTGACTCCAAGTCGATGACAGCTGCAATGGAGACTGCCAACAAAGTGGTTTCCGCCTATCAAGCACCAAATCAATGAAACGAAGCAAACACTTGTTTTCAAATCAGGAGCAGAAAGATGACGGCTGAAGAAATCGTCTTGGGAGGTTATGCCTCCTATGTCCAAGGAGATATGAAAGCTTTAGGAAGTATTTATCATCCGGAGTGTAAGATCACCGTTAATGGCAATCATGCTCTGTCTGGGGTCTACATCGGTTTTGATGCTTTTCACGAAGGCATTTTATCGAAACTCAATACTGCTTGGCCTGGCTTCAATCTAGAAATTCAAAAAGTCGTCTCCAACGAGTCAGATGTCGTTGTTTTCTTGAAGTTGACAGCCACTAATCTGGAATCTCGATCTATTCATCATTTCGTTGTCAAAGATGGATTGCAGGTGGAGTTCAACATACATGACGACAGCCAGTTAGCAGCCGCTGCCATTCAAATCTAAAGGAGGCTTTTTTTTGCACATGGGGGAACTCAGCAAAGCTTAATCCCCCTTTAACTTAAATTGAGTTCCCATCACAATCTTTGTGTTCGCTAGTTTACCATGAAAATGTTCCTGAAGGAATCTTAGCATTAGCAACAGAGATTCCACTAATTCCACAACTTACTTCTTGCATTTTTCCAACCTGTTGAATGATACTCTGCCAACTTTTTTTGCACCTCTTGGTTAGCAAAAGAATTTGAGTAATCACAATGATCTGTAATTTCTAAAATTGCATGGAGCTGCATATGTCAAATGCATGGGTAGGAAAATCTTCCGTCACCTTTGTTTTTTGGGTGCCAACTCAAGAGGGTGTGGAAGCTGTGAGACTTTTTTTCGAAGGGCATGCAAACTTTATGGGGATTAAGAGCCATCAACATGGGCCCTTAAAACTTATTCACTACTACATCTCTGAAGGTCCAGAGTGGGTTCGTGATGATGAGTTTTTTGAGGGCAAATGGCCTGAAAAAACCGGAAGAACCATATTCACTCTAAATGAAATTTACGAAACTGAGGATGGCCTGCACCACCATTATATTGAATCATCTGAATTTATACCTGAATTTGACGAATTGATTACAACTTATAAAATAGAGCTTTTAACTTTCAACCAGTTGAAAGTTATTCATAGTCTTTGGGACTGACGAGAATCAAATTGATTGCATCCCTGATGTGGGTAACATCAAAGGTTTTTTGATTACTGCGACTAGACTAATCAGTCACTGTATTTCTAAAGCAACAAGATTTGGAGAAAACACAAATGGCAAACGCTCTAGACGGAACATCCACGGTATGCATTGTTTAGAAAGTGCCTACAGCAGAGGGTGTACAAGCCTTAAGAGATTTTTTTGAATTTCATTACACCTACATGCGTGAAAAAAGTTATCAACAAGGCCCTCTAGAACTGATTCAGTACACAATCTCAGAAAGTCCAGAATATGAACTTTCAGGCGCTTGGCACGAAGGAAAATTTCCCGAAACTACAGGCAGTACTATTTTTACTCTTTTTGAGATTTACAGGACTGAAGATGGCTTACACCATCATTTCATTGATGGTAAGGATTTTGGGCCCGAACTATTTGAAATAGCTACTACACATAACATCGAGTTTCATTTGATGAATCAAATGAAAGTCATTCAGAGTCTCTGGGACTAGTTGCTACCAGAAAACTCATACTCAGAAAAGCAACCAAGTTGTTTAGTTACAGTTCCTTCCTATGATTTCCACTAATTGAGATCCAGTGAATTGAGTTTGTCTGAGTTTTGCCTGTTTCCCTGGCCTCCCTTCATCCTGTGATAGGGCCTCACATTCTGGTAGAGGTACGTCAAGGTGAGTTTGATCCTTTTGGACCCAAGGAACCTACGCCCAGTCGACGCAAGCGCAGATCTCCACGTTTTGAGTTTCTGGGAGCGATCGGATTGCTGCTTGGCATCTTTGGTGTCCTCGGTTTTATGATCTTCAAATTCGCTATCTTCATCTACTACGTGACCGGCTGAGCAATCGTGTAGTATCAGTTCCTGATAGCTTGGTTGTTTCAGCAGCCATTCCTTCCCTGACAATTTCGTACCACACACCCTCCAAGCCAATCCTTCTTCCTTGAAGTGAGAGCTTTCTTCGGACCGCTTGCTGGAGTTGGTTGGGTTGACTCAACGACCTTCTTATGTTGGGCGTCTTAATAGAACCAACTGAGGAAACATACCCGATCATGACAGAGTTGAGAAAAGCTCGGCGGGGCAGGCTTCTTCAAACAGTTTTTTACCTAGGTTATACATTCAAAATCATATGCAGGAGGCATAAAAGGAGCAGGAGCACCTATGTTATCTGGATATTTCTACTCGTAGCAGCCGCCACCATCCTCATCTTATTTCGCCAGCGAAGAAAAGACAGCGAAGCCCTCGACATTCCCTCCGCAATGGTCATGCTCTTTTACCCCACTAAAGGGGAAGGTGATCTGACAATTTGGCAGAATCATCATTTTATACTCGATGTCACGAATCATCTCCGAACTCATCGAAATCGTTCGAGGCGTCTTCTGATTATCACTCCAGCCCTGTGATGAGAACAACTGGTTCAGGAAAGCGTTTAAAATCCGCTGCGAGCTGATTACTAAGGAGGGTTTCCTAACATGCAAAGAACTCTTTCTTCGCCAAATTGGCTCTGACAGAAGCCAACGCTGTGACGACTTTCCGCAAGCCTACAGGGTCAACCGAATAATCTTCATTCAAATAAAGCTTACGGTTGATCTCAATCATCAGTGATTGGACTCGTTGATCCTTTCGATAGTGCTTTAGTGGGACGATTGTTCCACTGAATGGCTCATTGCGCGCTGTAGAATAGCCCAGGCGCTGCAGCTCTGCTTCGACCGCTTCCAACAACTCTGGTGAAGTATGGAAGTCATCGGTTCCTAAACAAAAGTTGGGTCGAGTTGCCTTGGGGTTCATCTTGTAGGGTAGAGCCTTCGAGGGGAAACTGTGTTCATCGATGATCAGGCAGCGATTCTGTTCCTCCATAACTCGATCCACCGTTTCGGTCAATTTTTTGTGATGAGGGTGATAGTACTGATTCAGCAGCTGTTGACGTACTGTAGGACTGGGCTTCTCACGAATGAGTTGACGTAAGGTCCCTTGGGTGTAGAGAACCCCCATCCCAACCCGGTTCATTGGCTCTTCTAAATCATCACAGAATCGCTCCGGATCGACGACAAGCCGACTGACAGGAAAAACCACAGCTGGTGCTTCTGGAAATGCCTGTTGAAAAATCAGGTCTGTCGCATGATCCATGATTTGATCTAACTCAGCCTGAAGTTCTTGATCCAAAAGCAGGAACGTGCCTCACATATCCGCAGGAATTTCGGTGGCAGTGTGTGGGATGTGTAGAACAATCGAGGATATCATTCATCAACATGAGAAGGTGTAGCCTGTTATGCTGGAAATAGCCTTTCAAAAGCTAGCTAGAGAATGACTTGGAAAGACTTTGACAAGAGGGTTCGGGTTTTGAAAAAATTCATTAACTTTCAATGCATCTAAGTTTTATCTGAAACTGAATACTCACTCCTCATGCAGCGTTCGCTCAATCGGTGGACCAATCACCAGATTATCAAAGTCCACCTTGAGTCCGGCTCGCTCTGGAGAGCAACACATCGGACCAATCATCACGGAAGAAGGCATTGAGAGGTATCCCAATCGTGACATTTGCCATTGGCCTCCTTGGTGATACTGAATCCTGAGAGCTTCTGAGTGGCGCGTCAGCCGCAATCGAATTGGTTCAACCCGAACTCCCAACGGAATGACCGACCAATCCGAAAAACCGTCTCGCGTGATCACTGTGCTGAAGTGCTGGATCCCATCGGTGAATTCAATCCCCGTCTTGATCCAGTTGTGAGCATCGACACGCATCATCAAGCCAGCCTGATCATATAGCTCCTCGTAATAGCCATTGATCAAGACCTCTGCTGAGAAATCTCCCGCCACCTCCGTCTGGTAGAAATGCCCGTTGTCTCGCTGAAATCCATAGAAGGTGGATTGCCAAAAATCTGTTTTGAGACCCGTCACCACAGACAATTGTTCCGGAGTGTGGGACCACTCGGGAGGTTCACAGTACCAACTAAATTTTCTTTTCATTCACTTTCCCAAGTTCGGGGGCTTCAGAGAATCAGTCCAATTGTTCACTCTGCCGCTGGCTTTGTAGGTTCTGCCTCACAGTGTCTACGAGCGCCCAAACGTCGATCATCTTCTACGGGAACGTCCTGAACGCGACGGTCTGGTCCCTTGCCCTTGCGCTTGAAGTGCGGTTTCTTTCTGTTTTCTGGAGACCTGCGCTCCATGACCCGACGATCTTCCTCCACCGGTACGTCTTCAACTCTTCGATCTTCTTTTTTTCGCATAGTGTTCCTCTTTGAAAAAATTATTCTAACCGACCCTGGTGATACTCGCTCTTGCGGACTCGGACCTTGGCAATGAAGAAGGCGATAATGATCACACCAACCACTACGGAAATTGCGTACTCCGTCACAAATGCAATGGCAGCTTCTAGCATAGGAACCTCTTTGGATGCGCAGAATGATGGGTTACGGATCAAGCACCAAACAGTTCCAGCATATCTTGAGCTTTTAAAAACCTACAGAGCATTTGCGAATCCAACCATTTTCATGAATTCAGCACTCCCACTTCCACAAAAATTGTGATTCCGCAGAGATGGGTTGAACTGAATTTCAGCCAAGGCTTTTCCCACAACTCCCTTTGTCAAATCAAAGATACTGTCTTGATCATCATTGTTCTCTAATCTGTGCTTCCCAAAAAAGGTAGTTAGAGAACCATGTGCACTGCTTCTCTACTATTTTCTGCTGCAAGATGCCTAATGCTTTTTTTGAAAAAATGAACTAACTCTATTCAGCATAACTGATGGATTGACCTGTCTTTGTAAGCCAGCAGCCACCGATATATCTTTCACCTGATTCATCAACCTTGGAAGACCGTAAGCACTTCTTCTTTCTCAATGTGGGGCACTTTCTTGATCATCTCTTCATGTTGATCTTCGCCAGTGTGGCTGCACTGGTGCTCACCAAGGAGTGGAAGTTGGGGTATTCCGAACTGATTCCATACGCAACTCCAGGGCTCATCGCTTTCGGTGAATTCCCTTACCTGCAGGCTGGCTGGCAGACCGTTGGAGTCGAGAAGGAGTGATGGGAGTGTTTTTTGTGGGAATTGGGTTGGCTGCAATTGGTACCTCTAAAAAGCCAGGTTACATTGCAAGGGAATTTCCACATCATCTACCGGAGATCGTACATGAAAGCTTACCAAATCACCCAATGGGGTCAGCCCCTTGAAGAAAGAGAAGTGGAGACTCCCAAACCAAAGGGCACCGAGGTGCTGCTGAAGGTGACTGCTTGTGGGGTTTGTCACTCGGATATTCACATCTGGGATGGATTCTTCGACCTAGGTGGTGGAAAAAAAGTGACCCTGGAAGATCGTGGACTGAAATTACCCTTCACCCTGGGACATGAGCCACTTGGGGAGGTCGCTGGGTTGGGACCTAGAGCAACAGGAGTTTCCATCGGTGAGAAGCGGATCGCTTATCCGTGGATTGGATGTGGTCAGTGTGATGTCTGTAAGCGGGACCAGGAGTTGATCTGCATGAACCCAATTACAATCGGAACCCGCAGGAATGGTGGTTATGCAGAGTACCTGATCGTGCCTCATCCAAAGTACCTAGTTCCGTATGACGGTGTCGACGAAGCAGTTGCCGCCACGGCAGCCTGCTCTGGAATCACGGCCTACAGCGCCTTGAAGAAAGTAAGACATCTCCGTTCAGATGAATCCCTCCTTATTGTCGGTGCTGGCGGAGTTGGTCTTGCTGGAATTGGAATGGCTAAGGCAGTCGTCAAAGCCAAGATCATTGTGGCAGAGATTGATCCAGCCAAACGAGCCGCCGCGCTTGAAGCTGGTGCCGATGTTGTCTTGGACAACTCTGATCCCTCTGCACGAGAAGAGTTGAGTGCACTGACCAATGGTGGACCGAATGCAGCCATTGATTTTGTGGGAGCCCCTGCAACCGTGGAGTTTGCCTTTGGTGTTATGGCTAAAGGAGCCAGTTTGGTGTTGGTCGGCTTGTACGGTGGCGCTGCGCAACTCTCTACTTCCTTGTTTCCTCTCAAGGTGAACAACATCCTTGGATCCTTCGTAGGAACGCAACAAGATCTTGTCGAGTTACTTCAGCTCATTCGGGAAGGAAAGGTGAAACCTGTACCACTGGTTAGAAGACCCCTGAAAGAGGCCCCTCAAGCGATCCAGGAGCTACGGGAAGGCAAAGCACTTGGGCGCTATGTATTGATCACTGACTAGAGGGCTGGCTTCTATGACAGTAGGTATTCTGTAAGTTGCTTTCACTGCAATCATCCCAATGAATCTTCTAAGTAAAGACGCTTGAAGTGACTCATCCGAAGATCGGCTTTGTAGGACTTGGGCAAATGGGTAGTGGAATGACATCTAACCTCACCACTGCTGGTCAGACTATCTATGTTCATGATCAGTCTGCTTCTGCAATGGCTAGATTTGCTGACACCACCGCTATTTGCTGCCAGAATCTTAGTGAAATTGCGCAGAGCTGCTCTCTGATTTTCCTGTGCTTACCATCCGCAAAAGAAGTTGATGAAGTCCTGTTCGGACCGAACGGATTGATTGACAATGTCAATGCAGAGCTCTCCATCATCGACACTTCGACTCTCGAACGAAGTGAAGCTCTCCAGTTCCATGGTCAGCTTGCCCACAAAGCAATCCAATACGCTGATTGCCCGGTATCCGGATTACCTGCAAGAGCTCGGGAAGGAAAACTAACGCTGATGTTTGGGGGATCACAGACTCTATTTGAGCAAGTGTCTCCACTCCTCGAATTACTCGGAAAGAACATTGTCTATTGTGGGGAGGTGGGTTCTGGACAGTTGATGAAAGCGGTCAACAATATCATTTACAACATCAATATTGTTGCTTTATGCGAGATCCTCCCCTTGGCGGTTACCGGAGGCATCTCCGTTGATGCTCTGGAACAGGTTGTCACATCGGCGAGTTCGCGCAGTTTTGCAGGAGATCACTTCATCCCACGGATGCTAGCCAGGGAATTTGAGGGAGATTTTCCGTTGGCTGGCGCTTATAAAGACATTCTCAACATGCAGAAAGTTGCCACCGAAAAGCAGGCCCTAACACCGTTGATGAATGCGATGATCAGTAGCTACCAGAATGCACTTGCTGATGGTCTAGGAGATGAGCCCAAGAGTGCGATCATCAAGATCTACGAAAAAGTTCTCGGTGTCGAATTCAAGCGGAAATAAACCAACACACCACCTGCTTTAGTTTCAAAGTCCCTTGGAAATCATGACTTCAAAAATTGATCACTTGGTGCTTGGTGCGGAAGATCTGAGTTCTGCAACCCAAGCTTTGGAGTCCGATTTCGGAGTGCCTTTTGATGTTGGAGGAGAGCATCCTGTGATGGGGACACATGATCGGCTCCTTCGGCTCCAAGCTGATATCTACCTTGAAGTGATTGCTGCAAATCCAGCTGCGTTACCGCAACGGATAAGGTGGTTTTCAATGGATGACCCAAAGACAAAACTCCAACTTATTAAAGGAGTTCATCCCCTTTGTTGGGTGCTGCAAGTGGAAGATATCCATGAAGCCAGAAAGAACTGTGGCTACGAACCTTGCGAGGTGATTACTATGTCCCGTGGTGACTTGGAATGGCAGATTACCGTTCCTAAAGATGGTGGCTTGGCTGAAGGTGGCCTATTGCCTGTGCTGATTCAATGGCCGGGTGGAAGAAATCCCGGCCATCGGCTCAACCCGAGTCCAGTACAGTTGATACATCTGGAAATTACTCATCCCAGCCCCTCCAGCATCGAGAATATTCTTCAGAAATTGGGTACTCCACCGGAAATCAACATCACCCGGGGCAACCCTGCTCTATGCTTGCATTTGAACACCCCCAAAGGCTCAGCTGTTCTAAAGTCTGAGCTATAGGGTGAACTCCACCTGACAAGCAGTTCCAAAAATTTTGGAAAAAATATTGGATTCTGTAAAAGATTGTAGAATGCTTGTGCATCATCAATGATGAGCGGTCAACCATGCGCAACTTCAGTCAATCGAGGAATCAATGAGGAACAGATTTTTGCGAAATCTTCTCTCTGTAATTCTTATTCTGTGGATGTGTTCATTCCAGATCTTCGCCTACGATCGTGAAGACTTGGATCAATTACTGAGGACTAATGAGTGCTCAGATTGTGATCTCTCTCAGGCAAACCTAATCGGCATGAATCTGAGAGGAGCGGACCTCAGCGAGGCAAACCTGCAGGGAGCCAATCTACGAGGTGCAGCTCTTATGTTTGCTGATCTCAGTGACGCGAATCTTGTTGGGGCAAATCTCAGTCGTGCAAATCTATATGCAACAAATCTTTACGATGCGGATCTATACGGAGCAAATCTGTATGGAGCTAGATTCTGCAATACCGTCATGCCCGATGGAAGAACGGCAATCAAAGGTTGTTGAAAGAATTGACAGTCTCAAATTTTCAATTCCTGCAGACCTTGAGTGTGATCAAACCTGAAGAGGAATATGAATATCATTCGACGTAAGCTGTTTCAGTCCTTGGGGCTTTTGATCGGGGTCTATGCATTATCATCTCAGCAGAAGGTCTCGGCTGATGGGCTTCAAAACACTCCCCAAAGTCCATTGCACCCATTGATTCAGGCATTGCGTCAAACCCATAAGCCTGTTTGTCTCTCCGCCGCACAGCGACTGGAAAAGCAATCTGGTAGTGGTGAGACGTTTAATCTGCATCTTCGCAGCGCTAATCTAGATATTTCTGATGCACAGCTGTTGGCAAACGCTTTTACTTCGATTCAGCAACAAGGTGACTTACCATTGAATTCTTTCAGTGTCAGTTACAATCCGGGTATTGAAACAGGCGGAGTTCAAGCGTTGCTGTCCAGTCTCCCACATGATGTGAATGAAATCGGACTGGTGGAATGTCAACTGGGAGACGATGTTGGTGAATTGCTGATTCACTTCATGGCTCACTCTAGTAATTTGAAAATGATCTGCGTAGAAGGCAACTTGTTTTCTGCTTCGATGAGGGGCCAGATTGCCTCAGCAGGAAAAAAGCTGGGCGGTTGTGTGACAATTGTATGATTTCTTTCAAGATCAAAAACCCGTTTCAAGTTACTGAACAAATTTCTTTCTTCTCTTTCCATTCCCAGCATCTGAGCACTTCCTAGATTTTACGTGTAACTCGCTCCCTTTATTGAAATCAACTATGAATCCTGCTGGGACAACTCCGTCCTATCTTCCTGGAATCCTGGCGATGCTGCTGGGACAATTATGTTTTTCAATCAATGATGCGCTTATCAAGTACAGTGTGGGGTTGCACAGTGATCAGCAGAGTATCTTTCTACTACTTTTCCTACGGGGGTTACTGGTCTGTACGATGACAACTGGTTGGTTAATCGGTCAAAGGCAGTTTTCTCCAAAAAATTTATTTGCCCTGAATGACATGCACCTTCGTGGGTGTGTTGAAGTGCTTTTGACCGGAGCTTTTTTTGCTTCAATCCTGCTGCTGCCACTCTCTGATGTCTACACGATCATGCTCTCGGCTCCACTGATGATCACAGCTTCAGGTTCTTTTTTGCTCAAGGAAAAGGTTCATTGGAAGAGTTGGTTGGCAGTTATACTGGGTTTCAGTGGTGTCTTGATCGTGATGTGGCCAGATGATCTTGGTTTTCAAGTTGCCTATCTTCTGCCTCTATTGGCCACAACTCTTCTGGTCCTGCGCGAGTTGCTCACAAAACGGATGGCACCTCAGTATCGAGGAATAGAGGTCGTCTTAGTGACCTCTCTAATGACCACTCTGGTAGGTGGGATTCTCGCTTTCTTTTGGGAAACATCGCTGAATTTCAATGCAATCCCTTATTTGATGGGTTCAGCCTGCATGTTGACGGTGGGTTATTTGATGGCTGTGCTAACCATTCGTCTGGCTCCAATTTCCGTTACTTCTCCAGTACGCTATTCCATCATTATTTTCGGGGCATCCAGCGCCTATCTAATTTTGGGGGAAACACCTTCAATTAACACAATTCTCGGCTCATTGATCATTGCTGCCAGTGGTCTTTTCGTATTCCATAGAAATCGATAATCTTCCCTGTAAATACATCGTATGTGATATATATTTTATCTAATTTATTCAAATAATTTAAGTAATTTTTATTAAAAAAATTTAATATGAAATATGGAAGACAAATTGATTTAGACTTACTTGGGTTCTTTTGGAAAGAGGTGACGCATCCTCAACACAGAAGCTAGGCCCAGTGCAGGTGTCAACACAACCGCATAGAGTAAACCCTTGGCAAGGTTGGGCAGCCAACTCTCATCAATCCAGCGCAAGGACCGAAAAAGAAAGACCATCAGTTTTGGTACCCCAAGACAACCAAAACACATCGCCATGTCGAACAGGAGCTTGGAAATCAGGTTTGTGATTGGTCCTTTTTGATAATGTGGCAGAGCATCAAGCTTCTCAATATATTCTGGATCAAGCCCATTCAGGCGGGCACCGGTTCGAATCAATTCGAGATAGCGCAGGGTAGGTGGACGGTCCTGGGGCAATTTTCTAGCCTCCAGTGCTCTGAATACAAAAGCCTTTTGGACTTTTCCGCAATAGGTCTCCACTTCCACAGCTTCACGCGTATAACTTTGGTCTCCACCCTCACTTTGTACAAGCTTTGCGAAATCCTCAGCACACAGCCGGATCAGCACCCCATGCACTGTTTCCTCTGGATCAGGTTCGACACCTGCCATTGATGGTTCTAACCACGAAATTCCCTGCAAATTGAAAGCGAGACGCCAACCTTTGAGCTTAGCGGGGAAACTCTCCTTGATTACCAGATTGGCTCGTCCCTGTAACTTGTCGGGATGCATGTTGGAGCCAATGGCAAAATTCCAAATATCTTCCGCAGTTTGTTCTATAGGATTTTCAGCAGATGTGGGGGGGATCATGGGGTTAAATTGTAGTTTAAAGCGAAACTAAGTTGCTTGGGCTTTTTTTCGGTAGCGTGGTTATCAATTGAGTGAGTGAAGCAAGCTAAGGTCAATGTTGAGGTGACCGAATTCGAATTCCTACATGTTGACAAGTTCGCACATCTGATCAGCTGTTTCCTTTAAAACCAGCCAATTTTCTGCATGTGCATTGTATGCAATATGATCCAAACCAATGTGCAGATAGCAAGTGTTAAGTCGTTCTTGTAGATTTGTTGGCGCATAGCCAACTTGAATCCAGTGATTTTCCAGAGCCTTTCGAAGAAGGGGAACATCAAGATTTGTGTGCCAGGAGGCCCAGAACTCAAACCAGGCCAAATCGTAGAGGTGGTCTCCCAAACGTCCACATCCCCAATCAAAGACTGCGTTGATGTGTTCGTCATCAACTAGGACATTACGATTCATCAAATCACAATGCAGCAAAGAACGAGGGACATCTGTTAAGGCAAAATTCTTCAACTTATCCAACCCTCGCTCAAAAGCATCCATTCCTGAAGGAGAATTCTGTTCCAGTTTGCGACGCCAACCATGAGTGCGTTGGATCGGCTTGTCTTCAACAACAGTGAGCAGATGCTCCCTCCAAGTAGCACAATTGGCGGTGCCATCTTTGTCCCAATGCCCCACTCCAGTGGTCTCTTTGAGATCAGCAGTCCGCAAAGCTTCTAGTACATTGACCAAATCTGGAATCACGCCCTGCCAAACCTCAGGGTCCACATTCTCAAGATGAATACCATGTGCTCTGCGAGAGATAGCAAAGTAGCCATCCAGCGCCTCCCCCACCTCAAATACCTCGGGAATAGGGAGCTGTGCTGAGCTAAATCTAGCCGCCCAGCTGTCCTTTTGAAAATCTTCGATGTAATGCCCAAAGCGGATCACATATTCCCGGTCTCCAACAAGGTATCCAAAACAACGAGACCAAGCGCCCTCCCCGATCATCGTAAGCTGTTGAGGCTCAGCTGAGAGATGACTTCGTAGAAATTGATGAGCTTGCTCGAGGGATACCGATGACATCGATCTTGAAGTGAGGGCCGTGTTCCAAAAACCTGAGAATTGAATCAATCCTTTGAAACAACGAAAGTGCTCGCTAATTGCGAGTACTGACAAGAAGTTTGTCCAGACCGATCCTTTTGATGGATGATCTGAGCAAATTAATCCAGTTCTTTGTCAGTGTCAGCAAGATGATGAGTAGGAACTAGAGAACAGGAGATGATTTGGGATCGGTTGGTACAGCCAGGAAAAGTGACTTTAAAACCTGACTGTGCCCTGAGATGAGAGGATTGGGCTAAGACAAGACCCTCACCCGAGGTCGTTGTAGAACTATGCAAACAAAGATAAGCCTCAGCACCCAGAGAGACACGTAGCAAATTCTCTGGGCGTGAGAATCAGTAGAGAGTGAATCACTCCCCGTTTGAGCAAGATAGTCATGAAGATTTTCTCGGTTCCACTGCTTGGCTCCGAATCTTCATAATATAGGCATCCTTTCCTGAAAACTCCGGACTCTCAACCTATGGGCGGTACGTTAGTCTCTAGTTGATTATTTACCAGCAAAGTTTGAGAGCACATTGAGTAGATTTTAATTAAGTTATTGATAAATTTAATGAAAATTTAAAAGTGTGAAAAGCGTAATTCCAAAAAAATATCTTTTTTTATTTTATTGAAAAACCTATGGTGCTGATTTCAAAAGTCAACTGCTTTGATTCCTTTTGCTGACCATGCTTCACAGATACTCATTCACAATTTGGATTCTGATTTTAGTCGGGAATATTCTCTCAGGTGTTTCCAGCTGGGCGAAGTCACCCAGCGAGCTCAATGCTGGGTTTGAGTCAATCCATCTTCGCTCCGAATTGGAGTTCCTTGAAGATCCCTCAGGATCGATGTCGTTTGAGCAAGTGCTGGGTGCTGAAAATCAGCAGCGCTTTCAGCCCAACGGAGAAATGGTTTTTAATCAGGGAATTACGAACTCGGTCTATTGGTTGCGTTTCAGTGTCGCTAATACCACCGCCAATTCCATCCCCCTAATATTCAGTATTGATAACATCTACGGATCACTTGAACTCTATGGGATAAAGCCGACTGGAGAGAGTTTCTTAGTTTTCAAGAAATCAGCCCGACAGCTTGTCAAGGAGGGAGGAACGACCTGGGATCTGAAGAACACTTCAATATCAGCAGATGCTAATCAGCAAACAGATTACTACCTGCGTCTGGAACCCAACCTGATTCTACGAGCAGAAATTTCACTTTGGAAACCAGAGGCTCTTAGAGAGCATTTCACTGATAAATACAATCTACTGAGTGTTAGCTGGGGAGCGATTGGTTGTAACGCATTTTTCAGTCTTTTGTTCTTCTTTTTTCTTCGCGATAGAACCTACCTATTCTACGGCCTGCATCTACTTTTTTTCACCTTCCACCGCATGCTAACTAAGGGATGGTGGATCACTGACTTTCCAAGCCTCGATTGGTTCAACTGGGTACGCATCTATGTTGTTGGATTGTCAATCATCACTGTATTACTTTTCTTTTCAAAAGTCCTAGAGCTAAAAAAGAAACATCCAATTTTGCACAAGATCATCAGATCCGCTGTGCTCTGCATACTTGGAATCTCATTCCTAGTGGCTTGGTTCGAGCCCAATCAAGCATTTGGAGTCTTCATGATCCTCTCAGCCATTTCCACCCTATTTCTGCTGATTCCTTACAGGGCTTGGAGAACTGGAGATAAGAACGCCCTTTTCTATTCCCTGGGCTGGGGAATCCTATGCGTATCTACTTTGATAGGAACCCAAAATGCCATGGGATTTCTGGAGTTTCCCACTTCTGTCTACTTAGTGATGGAATTGGGCGCTTTTTCAGAATCCCTCCTTTTCTCAATTGCATTGGCATTTCGAGTTCCTCAGAATGTTCAGGAACGCCAGAGAGTTCAAGAACAATTGTTGAAGCAAATGCAGGCGACTGAACGCTTCAAAAATCAATTTCTGGCAAACACCTCTCATGAATTGAAAACACCTTTGCATGGTATCATGGGACTCGCAGAAAATATGTTCCTGGAAGCTCGTCAGCGAGGCATGCAGCAGATGTCTGAAACACTCCATTTGATGATCCAAAGTGGAAGGCGTTTGAATCTGCTCATCAATAATCTACTGGACCAGGCAGCACTAGTAGAACATCGATTAACACTGCATCCAGAGCTATGCTACCTACAGCCTCTTGTGCGCTCTGCGGTTGACCTGATCAACGTCCAATTTTCTACCAAAAAACTCCGCGTCGAAAATCAGGTTTCTGAGTTTGTCCTCCCAGTTCATGCGGACCCATCAAGGATCGAACAGGTTTTGCTAAACCTCCTTTACAATGCCTGTAAATTTACCTCACAAGGACGAATTCAAATTCGATCTGCAACAGATGATGAGAGTTTGCGAACCGAGATTCATGATTCAGGACCAGGTGTTCATGATGATGATCGTAAAATGATCTTCGAAGCCTTCGAACAACAGAACTCAGCTGTGACGGAAGGCATCGGCCTAGGCCTTTCAATCTCGAAAGAAATCATTGAGGAACATGGAGGCCAAATCGGAGTAGAGTCTTCTCCTCTGGGTGGGGCGTGTTTCTGGTTCTCTCTGCCACTGGCGCAACCCACCCAAATCCCTTTGATGGAGGAGGGGACCAATGAAAAATCCAGTGATGAAATTTCTTTTCTGCCAAAAGTCACACCAAATTTAAAGACCAGTGGGAGTATTTCCATTTTGATCGTCGATGATGATCCCGTAAATCTGCACATCCTAACAGGGATGCTCACTGAGACTGACTGGACCTTTACCTGTTGTAGCTCTGGTCAGGAAGCTCTGGAGTTGATGAGTCAAACCTCAGAATTTGACTTGGTGTTACTGGACTTGATGATGGATGGAATGGACGGCATTGAGCTCTGTACAACTCTTCGCCAACGATTTGCCAAGGAGGATTTGCCGATTCTCTTCCTGACTGCACTGAGTCGGAGTGAGGAGCTTACCCAGGCTTTTGAAGCAGGTGCAAACGACTATCTGACAAAGCCAATTCAGAAAGCGGAATTGAAAGCAAGAATTTCTTCACAGCTGGAACTCGCTCAATTGCGCCATTTAAATCCACCGGCTGTTCATGGAAAGAGTAAATCCATGAGAGATCTGCTCGCCCAAACCATGCAGGTAGTAGTTCATTGCTGGGAACATTGCCAAGGAAAGGATCAAATTTCTTTGGCTCAGGAATCAAAACTTTGGGGGGCATACCTGGATAAGACTAATGGGGTCTGGCGATCACCCGGAATTAGACAATACCTTTCAGCCTCCTCCATGCCTCAAAGGCCCCGCTGGCGTAAAGTTGCTCAGACTGTTGAGTTTCTCCAAGCTCAACTTCCGAAGGATGACTCCCACCATCAAGAACTTTCAGAGTTACTTGCAGAAATCTACAAGAAGTCCCACCAGGAAGGCCCTAATTCATCCGAGACCTAATGTCCCCAACTCTGACTAAATTCCCACCGTTTCCTCTATTCCTTCCCGTCTGCAAAGCAATCTTTAATCTGAATTAGTCCAATCAAGCTGATTAAATTTTCATATATATTCAATGGCTTGTTCTAAATTTACTCAAAATGCTCTCAATCTTAGCTGGCAAAAATTTGGGGGCAAACTACTGTCTCTCCCAGCGTTTCAATCCTAATCAATTGTTCTTCCTCGCAGTCACCCCATGATTGTTCAATACAAAAGAACTGACAATCAACATCAATTCAGTATCCAGGGGGAAGCAACTGAAAAGGAGGTAGAGGCAATTCTGCAACGATTTCAGGAGTTGCTTCATCCTGAACCGGGCTTACAGGTCAATCTTGTTTTGGATTGTTCAGACTATCTGGGGAGACGTTCTGAAGACTCTGCTCCTCCCGAAGGCAGCTAATCCTGAATTTGCTTCCGTTAGGGGAATCGAACTTCTCACTCTAGTCCGACTTACAAAGAATTAGGAACCAGATGGTTCTAGGCGTAACAGGCGGGATGCCCATGAAATCATTGTCATATCAGGTTTCTCGCAACCACAAAATAGGATGCTTACTCATTTAGCAAAAGTGGTGTGAGGAACTGTGATAACAGAATCTCTCTCAGCATTGGGAAGGAGAGCACCATGTCATTTTCTCAGCCTTTGAATCCAACCAAAAAATTCGCGACACATCGGATGTTTTTTCGACCTCGTGACTGGGAAGACCTTAAAGTTCATTTGATCTTCTCGGCAGGTCGCCTTTCGCCAGAGTTGTTTGATTTGTTGCTCCGATGGCTGGGTCGACGAAAGGAAGAGCCCCAAATCTGTTTGTTGTTCTGGCTCGCCACCTACAATCCAACTTTGTTTCATTTGATCTTGGCAGTTCGTCGTTTCTTACTCAGCCCTCTGCAACTGATCAAATAGACTCTGGAACATCATTAAACTAGTTTTGAGCAAGAAATATTATCAACAGCACCCCGCTCAATTAGACTTACTTTTTGAACAGTGACGACCATGACTCACTTTCCTGGCAGGGTTCTCCCAAAACAATCTCGTAAAACTGAGAGCAAGCGGCCAACTCGTGAAGAGATTGAAGATCAAGTGGCCAAGTTCCTACAGCAAGGAGGAGTGATTCAGCAGCTTCATCCTGAAGCTGCCCAAAACACTGGGCTTGCAGAAATCGGTTCGCAAATAGATTTGAACATTCAAGGGTTGAACGAGGAAGCTCGATTGAATCTGGATAATTTCAGCAAATAGTTGAAAAAATGGATTGATTTTCAGTCCACTTGTTCAGGGATGATCTCTAACGATTCGTCCTTCACATCATCCGTCCTCCAAAACTACAGTCTCCAACTTTCAGGCGGACTCCTTTCGCTAATTCCCCCCGTAAGCTCATCTCTTTCACAAATATACTAAATCCAAAGACAAGCATTGTACTTGAACTACCGCTGGAGGATGACCACTCTTCATCCAGTCCACCTGGCTGTACCAGGGCTTTTTCTACTTTTTAAAGTATATCGGTGCTTTACTCTTCTTCACTGGGAGGAAATATTGTGATTACAATTCATTTAGATAAAATGCGTCAACTAGCTTGAATATGTATTCATCAGAAGAACTTCATATCGACTAAAATTCTAATTTTGTTCATTCAATTTAAATACATCAATCCTCTCTATCATTTTCCTCCCCCCGCTCTCCTCTGAATTCAGGATCTCTTTTGATAAGATATTAAGTAGACAGTCGGTGCAACAGCCACTGACGAATTAGCAATTATGAACACTTGAGGAGATTTCTATGAGTGGGCTGAACAACCTCTTTTTTGGATTCATCAAAGTCGGTATCCTCTTGGTTATCTTGTCGCTGATTGTGGCAGGAATCATGTCAGAAGGTACTGGGTTCGTGCTGGGGATTGCGTGCGCTGGCTTGGTGAGTATGGTCTTTGTGGTAGCTCTGCTGGAACAGAAGTCCTGATTAGTCAATTCCGCTTAATCTCTCATTTTGTGGCAGGAGAGCTTACATCTTCTGCCAGCTTCTCCACGACTCCGATAAGGCGCCCGTTCTCGCCAAAAGCAAGCATCACTTCAAACAATCCACTTCCCTTCAACGGACATCCATTGTCCAACAATCCCTGAAAGACCTTCGGACATTCGGCAAGATCGAGTAGCATAATTTCGCGGCTCGTAGCTCTGGAATAATATAGCGTCCATTTGTGACGATTGCCCCAGTCAGATTAGTGTGAAAGAGGTTTGCTTCTTCAAAGTTCGCCTTCACCAAATTCGTATCTGAGAGATTTGTCCTTGTAAGCGTTGCTCTCAAAAGAGTTGCAGGAGAAAGGTTGGCCTTCGCCAAATCAGCATCTGTAAGGTTGGCTCCAGAAAGATTGGCTCCAGAAAGATCTGCTTCTTTCAGTAGGGTTCCCTTGAGGATTGCATTACTAAGATCAGCATCCCTGAGAGTCACTCCTGTAAAATCTGCGTTGGAGAGATCAGATCCAGAAAGATTGGCTCCTGGCAAATAACTACCGGATAAATCAGCTCCTTGCAGATCCACTCCTGATAGATTTGCACCCTCTAAATTGCAACCTCTCATACTCGCTGAGAACAAGTGAGCCCCTTGCAAGTTGACCCCAGTCAGATTGCTATTGTTCAAATTCGAACCCTCTAAATGAGCATTTGCTAAGTTGGCATTGCTCAGATCAAAATTGATGAACTGGACCCCTGCCAAATTTCCAGCTTCCAGGTTGCAACTCCGGCACTCCCGATCTTCGGCGAGTCTCTTGGTCATGCTGTAGTCCATTGAGAATCCCTGACCTGAGAGGCAGGCAAAGAGAGCCACAAGCATCATCATTTGGTAGTTTGCCATTTTAATCTCTGTGACCGATTGGGAATGGAAAGGACATCCAACTACTCAAGTAATCACCTGCCACCGAAAATCTAGATTGGGCAATTGGCTTGATAGAGCTAGCTTTCGAAGCAGGGGTAGACTGTCGACTAGTATCTTACCACGATCATATAATCAATTCAGCTAATCTCGTAAGATTGATACGTGATGCAAGAGGAGATCTTCAGCGAGGAAAGATAGGGTAGGTTTCAGGAAGAAGAGAGGGTGACCTGAGGCCAAGCCTGATTTGCTGACAAGAAAGCCCGGCAGAATCTTCATCAAAGAAGCTTCAGGCATTCACAGTGGTCTTCAGCCCATACGTTCGCAGCCCCAGAAGACGGGCCCTACCAGCAATCGTGCTTATGGAGAGTTCGTTACTTTCTGGATTGGAGAAGATATTATTGGTCATAGTGGTCCGACCATAATCCGTAAAAATTTCAATCGAAATACTGTCCAAGAAAATCCTGACAGTAAGCTCGGATTGGCTCGCTGATTCCAGTAGGCACTTGCGCTGTAGAGCAGAGATGTTCCCCGAGCGTGTTCGATCAAAGATCATCTCACCTTTCGCCAGGTCAAACTCCAGCTTTGTCTCCTGCTCAGCAGAGCCACGCAGGCTAAAAACAATTCGCTGCGCAGTGGTTTCTGACAAATCAAAGCTGGCAATAATTTCACAATGCACACCGTCCCCAGCAGTGAAGGGCAAGGGTTTAGCTTCTTCGATCACACAGGGGGCATAGTATTGTTCGTGCTCCCGAAGCTTTTCCACCTCAGAGACCGGCTCACTCACAAGTTTACCATCAGGGCACAGACGGATCTGACGCGGTAGCGTAAGGCTACCATACCAACCCAATTCACTGGTATCATATTTACCTCGACACCATGGCATAAAGGGCCATGAACCAACCCAAGCCATGATTAAATCACGGCCCCTATCATCCCGAAAATGCTGTGGTGCATAATAGTCAAAACCCAAATCGACTGAACCCATCGTCTGCCAATGGAACTTCCCAGTTTGCTCATCAAAATCTCCTGTCAGATAAACCACTTGTCTCTCTTGCAAGCCCATAGGCGAATACATCAGAATCCACTTACCATCTAGTGAGAAAAAATTTGGACACTCCAACATAGTGCCCAACTCTCCACCGCTCTCTACAAGATAATTGACAAATTCCCAATTCTTGAGATTTTTTGAGCGGTGCAGACAAACTTTTCCCAGGCCGTTTTTTTGGCTATTCGAAGGCTCAATCAGATCACTCACTCCATCAGTCACCCCAGTAACCATGTACCATAAATTCCCCTGTTTCCAGACTTTGGGATCCCGGAAGTCATGGGGATTGATTTCAGGTGGAGGTTCAGCAAGTACTGGATTTTGATCTGATTTGGTAAAGTTCATACCATCTGAAGAACTGGCCATGCACTGAACCTGTCGGTTCTTAGCACAGCCCGTGTAATAGAGAATCAGTTCATCCTGATGTTCAATTGCGGATCCAGTGAAGATTCCACCACCTTCCCAACCGTCATAATCTTCACTCGGTGCAAGTGCTTCAGGCTGATGCTCCCAATGAATCAGATCAGTGCTGATGGCGTGTCCCCAGTGCATCGTACCCCACTTTCCACTGAAAGGGTGATGCTGGTAAAACAAATGAAACTTTCCCTGAAATTGAATCAATCCGTGTGGATCATTCATCCAACCCACAGGGGTTTGAAAATGATAATTTTCTCTCCATGGATGCTGCGCAATTTCAGCTTTGTGTTGAGCAACATATTCTTCAACCCGGTGAATTTTTTCTTGGTGTAACTTTGCGTTGAAGCCCATGCTATTCTCCAAAAGTGTATAAGAAGTTTTGGTGTTTCAATTTCTGTCCAAGAACCCTGATCGGTAATCCGACGCCATTTCTTCTTCTAAATCGTGAGATCTTGTTTTAATTTTTGGCGCCTGTCCTGCGGTATTGAACTGCTCAGAGCGAAGTTTGGCGACTTTCTCCATTACGACCATTGCAGGCTTCAAAAATTTTCGAGGGGCAAACTCAGTTTTTTCTTCAGTTGCAACTTTGTGCATTGCTCCCGTCATTGCCAAGCGGCAATCAGTATCAATGTTAATTTTTCGAACCCCATACCGAATGCCCTTTTGAATCTCTTCGACAGGAACACCCCAAGTTTGAGGCATTTTACCACCGTGGTGGTTGAAGATATCCTGAAGATCCTGTGGAACACTGGATGAGCCATGCATTACCAAGTGTAGATCTGGCATTCTTCGATTGATTTCCTTCACAATATCCATAGCCAGAATATCTCCATCAGGTTTTCTCGTGAATTTGTATGCCCCATGTGAAGTACCCATTGCAATTGCCAGTGCATCGACCTGAGTTTGCTTGACAAAATCTTCAGCTTGCCCAGGATTTGTAAGTAGTTGGTCTCGACTGAGTTTACCCTCGGCGCCGTGACCGTCCTCCTGTTCAGACTCACCACTTTCAAGTGATCCGAGGCAACCTAACTCTCCTTCAACAGAGACTCCAACTGAATGCGCAGTTTCAGTGACTTTTGCTGTAATGTTCAAATTGTATTCGTAGGAAGACGGAGTTTTAGCGTCTTCTTCAAGTGATCCATCCATCATTACTGATGTAAATCCATTTTGTATGGCAGAGAAACAGTTGGTCGTATTGTTACCATGGTCTTGATGTAAGCAGATTGGAGTTTTGGGGAACATCTCCTCAGCCGCTTGAATCATGTGTTGGATCATTGCATCACTAGAATAACTGCGAGCTCCTCTTGTAACTTGCAGAATTACAGGTGCTTCCACGGACTGAGCGGCCTGCACTTATGGCAATAAGTTGCTCAATGTTGCTGATGTTAAAGGCAGGTACACCTTAACCTTCAAGCGCAGCATGATCTAACAGTTGTCTCAATGTGATGCGTGCCATGTTGAAAAAATTGAGTTTCTGGATTGCTAAGGAGTAGCATCCCGAAAGGCGCTAACTTTAATGAAAGCAGCCTTTCAGGACTAGGAAGGAGATAATTACCAATGAATCAATGTAATTTTATTGATTCCAGGTACTTGAGAAGTTTTCAATAAATCCGGCCAAGTCAGCGTCAGGATTATACACCCGTGAGAGATCCCGAATTTCATTAGGAGTAAGCACGCACCCGTTCAAGAACTGACGTTCATAAGCATCAACGTTGGATGCATTTACAGGAATGAGGCTGAAGTCAGGCTGGGTATCTTCAATGGGGAATCCATGCAAATAGTCATAAAGATGAATCATTGCAAAACCACCTCCCATCCAATGCCCCCCGATACTGAAAGACAACTTACCATCACGAATATTTTGCGCGACTTGCTCATCTATATCGCACGTAATGACGTCAATATCTGTTCGCCCAGCTTGCTCAAGAGCGAATTGTGCACCAAGTCCAGCAGTTGCACCTAAAACAATCACTGCATCAATCTCTCCCTCTCCAAAACGTGCAACGTATTGCTCCGCATACTTGATTCCAGTCTCCCGACTCAGCCGATCTCGGCCTTCCATGATCACTTCAGCATCAGGATACTTGTCAATTACTCTTTGAGCTCCTGCCCAAATATATTGCGTTGTGATGACATCCTTCGGATTCCAAATCATGGCAATCTTTCGGTGGCCATCATCAATCGCAGCCTGAGCCATCGCAGCACCCCAAGCATCCAGGTTGGTGCCCATCTGTCCAATCAAGAACTTGCCATTGTACTCTTTCTCATAATCGGCAACTACCACTCTTCCGGCTGTCATGCCAGGAATACGGTTGCGTTCCAGTAATCTGGCGACTTGAGCTCCAGCAGGTGAGGTCAATGGGTTGAAAACTATTGCATCTGGTTGGCGGGCTACCAAAGATTCTGCCTGGCTTACGTGTTTACTCTCACTGTTTTCATCATCGGCAAGAATTTGCTCAATATTCAATGCCCTGGCGACACATTCCTGAAAACGGTGGCGGTTAATCACCCAAGGGTTAGTCTGAGGCTGACCCAAATCAGCAATTACCAAATCCTTGCGAGGCGTGACTGCTTCAGCAAAAGGGATCGGAGCCAACAGCAATACACCTAGCAAGCCATGAAGAAATCGTCTCATGTTACCTCTTCAGAAAAAAATTATTTTCGTGAATAAAATGACTAAATCAAGGTCTCCACTACATCTCTTCACATAGGCCCTCCTTTACTCAGGTGTATTGAAAGACAGGGAATAAAATCCTGCCTGAACAAGACTATTTGACTACATCGATTTGCTTTCGGTTGAGTGAAATAGCAATTGCGGTGATTAACAAAATTCCTCTGGCTATTCTGCTCCATGAAGGGGGAACCCCAGCTATTGTCAAACCGTTTGCTACAATGGTAAGTGTCAACGCGCCTACAACAGTTTTCAAAACACTACCGTAGCCTCCTGTAAGCACTGTTCCCCCAAGTGCAACAGCCGCAATTGCATCCAACTCAAGCATTTCACCTGCTTGAACAGTAGCTGCTCCAGAGCGTGCTAGATTGATGAAGGATGCCAGCCCAACCATAAAACCTGCGGCAGCAAAGACTTGAATCTTGAACCAATTAACTGAAATACCTGTTAATCGAAGTACTTTTTCGTTGCCACCAAGTGCTTTTAGCTGCTGACCAAAAACTGTTTTTTCATAAACAATCCAGAGCAGTACGGCAACAGCTACCGTGAAGTAAAGAATCTGTGGAAACTGACCTAGATCCAGCAGCCACTTCGCTTCGATTGAAGTGATATTACTATTACTCATTGGCTGATCACTGACATAGATGGAGCGACCATCTGAAACAATCACCAGAACAGCTCTCACGATAATCAGCATCGCCAGTGTGGTTACGAAAGAGGAGATTTTGAAAAGTGAGAAAATCGTCCCATTGAGTACACCAATGAAAACTGCTGAACATATTCCAACCAGAAAACCCAACTCACCAAACCAGAGCATTCCCAAGGCAGCCATGTAGGCGCTAAAACCTAAATTTGAACCAACAGAGATATCGATTGACCCTGTAGTGACAACGAGAAGCTGAGCAAAAGCCAATAGTAGTAAGACCGGTGTCTGCTGCGCAATAAACGTCCAGTTTCGGACAGACATGAATCTGTCTCCACTGATGAACCAGAACAACAGGATTACCAA
Source organism: SAR324 cluster bacterium (assembly GCA_029245725.1). Lineage (NCBI taxonomy): Bacteria > Deltaproteobacteria > SAR324 cluster bacterium. The sequence goes on from JAQWOT010000358.1 coordinate 52,089, forward strand.
AGTAATTGCGATGAATGGCACATTATCGCGAATCCGCCCAATCCAAACCCGACCCTCGGGAGAATCCCACCAAAGCATACCTAACTTGGCCGTTAACAAATTAGCCTCATCATTTGGTCGAATCACTTCCTTATCAACGTCACTTGCCATACAACGCTCCTTTCAGCCGGTCGTAATGGCTTTAACAAGCTCATCAATATTGACTTCATTTCTCAAAAATTCCCTCGATGTGTTTCCTTGGTGGACAACGACCAGGCGATCTGCCAATCGAAAAACTTGATCCAAATTATGGCTTATCAGGATGGTAGCGGTATTCCGTTTTCGTATTTCGTTTATGACGCGCTCAACCTGTTGTGTTTCGTTTGGCCCTAACGCTGCTGTAGGCTCATCGAGGATTACAATCTCTTTTCCCCAGGCAATAGCCCGCCCGATGGCAATGCTTTGTTGCTGACCTCCAGACATCTCTGAAATTGGGCGTTTGAGGCTCTGAACTGTTTCCACTTTGAGGTCTGCAAGCACCTCTCTTGTCTTTGCCTCCATTTGCCTTTCATCAACAAAAATTCCAAATTTTCTTGGAATTCTGCCGAGAAAGAGATTGTAGGGAGCTGTCATGTTCGGGACGATTGCCAAATCTTGATAAACAACTTCGACACCCATCTGCCTGATAAAGCCAACACTGTGGTCTTGACGAGTAATTCGATTTCCCCGAATGCTGATGTAACCCCGATCTGGAGCAAGAACGCCAGCAATGATTTTGATTAGAGTTGATTTGCCTGCTCCATTTGCTCCAACAATAGCGAGGACCTCTCCAGGAAAAAGTTTGAGTGAGCCTTCTCGGAGTGCTTCCACTCCACCAAAGGCTTTACTGACACTATTTACCTCTAAAATGGATTGAGAAGTACTCTTCATCAGTTAATCGTTTGAAAATTCATATGACGCATTATTTCCAGTCACTCTGAACCAGATTCCATTTTCCAGGCTAACTCAATATCTGCGCACAATCTGTTGTTCAACACCCTCAAAACATTTGGTGTATCTGTGCGCTCATAGTGAGCTTCTACTTTGATTATTACTTACCCACTCCCATTTTTTTATTAAGCTCTCTACATCATAGGACACAGGGGAGCCCTTCAATTTTGATATTGGGGTTTCAACTCCCTGATATTCGATGAATTTTGAATTCATATAATCCATCGAAAAGTGAAAGCCATCAATCCCAACTGCTTGCATTGAAAATGCTTCCAAACATTTTACTGAGTTTCACCAGTGTTGCCGCAAAAGTTGATTTGCCATTGCCAGGTGGACCAGCTAAATTTAGTTTTGCAAGTGTGTTTAAATTTCAATTATTTTATACTTTCTTTCTATTTCTCTCCATACTGGTTTATAAACAAATTCTAATTAATTACTCATAATCTTTATTTTGGAATAAAATCCATTGATTTGAAGGTCTATATTCATTTTAAATGAAAGGTTCAAATCATTTTAATGAGAGATTTTAATTCTTCTTTTTCAATACTTGCTCCTAACTGCTGCAGTGACAAAGCGGCTACTTTATTTCCAAATTCTGCACACCAATCAATTGGCTTTTCTATACTCAGTCCATAAACAAACCCAGCACTGAAATTATCACCAGCACCAGTGGTATCAGACACCTCAGATGCATTAACAATTGCAGGTAATCTAAAAGATTGCTCATTATTTAAGATGAAAACTCCCTTAGAACCCAGCTTAAGAACAACGTTCTGAACCCCTTTCTCTAAAAAGAATTTTGCAAGGTCTTCGGGCTGTTCGTTAGGGTATAGATGAGCAAGATCATCAGAACTGGGCATTAAGTAGTCTACAAAGGGAAGACAGGATTCGAATATATTCCTTTGTAAACCCAAAACACCCCAAGTTTCATCAAGAACGGTCAAGATGCCACGCTGTTGAGCATTCTCTAACAGATTTAACAGAGGTGTTCCATCAATCCTTGGGAGATTGAATAGGTCTGGATAGACGAGAATGTCACAAGCGTACAGATCCTCCAAATCTAGATCATTTAACTTAAATTCTGAAAGGGCACCATGATATGACATGAAACTACGCTCGCCATCCTGATTAACACCAACAATAACTGTTGATGTAGATTTTTTATCGGTTTTTCTAAGAGAGTTTCTTGTTTTTACACCGGCAACTTTCAGTTCTTCTTGAAGATAATCTCCCTGCAAATCATTACCAATCTTGCTGAACAAACGTACATTTGCTCCCATTTTTGCCAGTGAAAGTGAACAATTCGTTGCGCCACCTCCAGGAGATGATTTCAATTCATCAACAAATATATTAGTACAAACTTTTGGCTCTGGATAGCTAGCAACAGGACTCAACAAGATGTCAACTAAGCAACTGCCAATGCAATTCACTGTTTTCATTTTAAAGTACTTCTAGGCAGTTGATTTATTCATATTTCATGTTATTCAAAGTAGTTCACTTTGAATAACATGGTGAAAACTTCCACTAATAACTAAGTCTTTCTGTGGAGCTAACTGAAATTTTATATTTTTAAATACACTTGGTAGAACATTATTTTGAACATAGCTCTTAATACTCTCCACAAAGCACTCCCCAAATCTTGCATACTCATCCCCAATAACAATCAAATCTGGATTCATCAAATTGATAGAATTTACTAGACCTTTTGCAAGATACTTAGCAACTAGTGCAACTTCCTTTACAATCAAAGGGTGCTGCTCCCTATAAGCTACTACGACTTCCTCAAAAGAAATTGGTTTAGATGAAATTTTATACCAATGTTCTTCTAGGTTTCTAAGCAATGCTAGACTGGAACTGTAAATTTCCAGGCAACCCCGATTTCCACACTTGCAAAGTGGACCATTTAGATCAATCGAAGTATGTCCAATTTCGCCAGCTGTTCCCAAACTTCCCCTGAACACCTCCCCATTGAGAACTATTCCTGCGCCAATGCCTTGACCTGCGGACAAATACAGGGTCACTTTTGAGTTCGAATCCAATCCCTGGGAAATCCAAACGGCTAACGCAGCAGCCTTTGCATCATGTTTCGAATAGACAGGAATCTGCTCATAATGCGATCTCAACTGCTGAATTAAATCAAACTGGTGCCAGTCTGTTGACTCCGTAATGAGTACAATTCTTTCTGAATCTTCCAGAAATGGCCCTGGCAGAGTAACTCCAATTCCCAACAAATTTTCTTTGCACAGTTCCAAAAATGTGTTCAGCGATTCAACGATTTGCTCAAAAATGCTCTCTGCTGTGTTGACCGGTTTTACTTGGATTTCAGTCGACTGTAGTATAGAGCCTCTTAAGTCCATCAACGCCACCCTGAAGTTGAGACGTTGAAGCCGGACCACTAAAACCCGGTGAGGATCCGCCGCTATCCTCAATCCTATAGACCGTCTACCTCTCTGATTCTCCTCCTTTTGAAGTATGCTTTCTTCGACAACACCTTCATCGACTAATTGCTGTACTACTCTCGTTACCGTGGAAGCGTCTAGTCCTGAGCTCTGAACAATTTCGGACCTAGAACACATTCGTCTTTCATAAATCAAGCGGAGAATAACTCTGCGATTGTATTCTTGAACGCTCTTAACCGTAAAACCGCGGCTCCGCATTTCATTAACAACCATTTATTTTCTCAGTGAAATTAATTTCTACCATCAATTGATTTCCAATTTCAACAAAAAATTTATTGCTCAAAAAACTTTCTCAGTACTTGAGAGATTATTTCAAAATCTTTATCCCAGGAGTTAGGGGGATTCTTGAGAGGAATTCAAGGAATTGTCAGCAGGTGCCTGAAGTTTCATCAAAATCAGGATGGTATTAGGTGGGTATGAAACAGAATTTATTTGAAGTGATTCTTAGGCACAAAAATTTACAACAAATTCAAGCCTTTGTAGCATTCGACTTAGGCAAGCCTTTGGAAGACCAACCAAAAGAGATACTATTGATAAGTGAAACTCAATGAAGCCCAATAGCTTTTCCAAACAGCACCGTTAGCCTGTTCTACCTCCAACATGTGCACGGCGTTCAGCAGGAAAAAGCCAGGGGCCGTCAGTGGGACCTGAGCACGTCCTTTGGCATCTGTTCTGACTGTGGTCTCTTCTGTTTCACCACCTCTATGAAAGATACGAATCTGAATGTCGGGGAGTGGTTCCCCTTGCCAGAACAACCGCACTGGCAGGCTGGTGCTCTTTGTCAAGTAAGGGTTTTCTTCTGCCAACAGTTCCAAGGGCATCCCCACCAGTAGATCCTGTCCTTCAGCAGTACCACCCACCGCCAAAGCCTTGGCACATCTCACATAGTCTTCCCGAAAACCGAACTCGGGTAGACCACGCTCCTGGTGACGTTCCAACACACCTGTCAGCCCTTCGTATTCAATAAATCGCTCAAACTGTTCCTTTGAGCGGTAACGCATATCATCTGTGCTAGAGACATAATTGATAACGTGTAATCCTGGAGTACGGACCTTCATCGCAAAAGCAGGCATGTCGCCCTGCATCCCCTTAACAGGACGTATCCCCTCTGCATCTCGGATTTGAAACTCCTCAAACCAGGATTCAATATAAGGCTGTTGATTGCCCTTGAGATGCTGACCAACTCTTAGTTTAATCTTCAGGGTGTCACCCACGGATACCAATGGATTTTCTGGTTCCATCCAAAACTCATGAGCTTGGAGGGGATTGGACACTACCAAGGCTGCGAATAAGCCCAAGAACACTCGTTGGAGAATTTTCATGAAATTCCTCTGTTTTTCAGATGGACTTAAAAATGATTGGGGATTTGGAGAGAGCCCTTGGCGGATAAGGCAAGTATTCCACTTCCTAATGGTCACAGCTTGCTTGGCGTTATTCCCTAGCCTACTGATGGCCCATGAAATTCGCCCAGCAATCGCGACCTTTGCAATGCAACCCAACGGCGACTACTCCATCACGATCAGTCTGAACTTGGAAGCGATTCTTTCTGGCATCGGTGCCGAACATGAAGACACAGATGACTCCCCAAATGCGGAGCGCTACAACAACCTACGAGCACTGCCTCCGAATGACTTGCGTTCAGCATTTCAACCCTTTGAAACAGAGTTCCTTGAGGGAGTAACCCTGCGTTTCGGTGATGACATTGCGGAGAGCCCACAGCTTGGACAACTCACAATTCCAGAAATTGGAGATTTGGAGTTAGCCCGGATTTCTGAAGTAGTCTTGACCGGAGTAGTGCCTTACGGTGCGGAGAGCTTTGTTTGGCAATGGAAAGAAGCCTTCGGATCAAGTGTTATTCGGGTATTACCGCAAGGTGAGGGGGACGGGGTCTCTTTCTGGCTGCAAAATGGAGATCCAAGTGAGCCGATCTCGATCGCAGGAATTGACCAGCGGACCCGCTGGGAGCAATTTCTGGATTACATCATTATTGGCTTTGAGCATATTGTCCCCAAAGGTTTGGATCATATCCTATTTGTGATTGGCATCTTTCTGCTTAGTACCCACTGGAAGCCCCTACTGACCCAGGTCACTGCATTTACGATCGCCCACTCCATCACACTGGGACTGAGCATTTATGGGATTGTCCAGTTGCCATCAAACATTGTAGAGCCATTGATTGCCGCTTCCATTGTTTATGTGGGCATCGAAAATCTCTTCACACAGAAATTACAAAAGTGGCGAGCTGCCGTTGTCTTTACCTTTGGATTGCTCCACGGCTTGGGCTTTGCGAGTGTTCTCTTTGAAATCGGCCTCCCTCGCGATGCATTTCTGGAGGGCCTACTCGCTTTCAACATAGGTGTAGAATTGGGACAGCTTGCAGTGATCGCGGTAGCTTTTGTTCTCATTGGCTTCTGGGGCAGAAACAGAGAGTGGTATCGGCCCTGGGTAATTGTGCCTGGATCCCTGGCGGTATCAGTGGTTGGTGGTTGGTGGTTTCTGGAGCGTACAGTACTGGCAGGTTGAAGGGTATTTAAGCTAACTCGATTCGTCAGATCCTCCTCCGCGGCAACTTTGAAAACCGAAACTCTGGGGCTGACAAGCGTTCTGGCGGTCCAATCCAGGCATAGGCCAATAAGCAGGGTTCACGAATACCTACCGTGATCCGATGATGCTGAGTGGAACGATTCAAGATCAAAGATCCCGGAGCATAGACAGCATTATCATTCTCTGACCAAGCCCCTGCCAAGGAGATATAGCTCTCCTCAATCTCATCATGACGGTGTTGGGGGTAGGTGGTCCCTGGAGCAAAGAGCACCAAGCCCAGAATCAATCCTTCCGCTTGAATCGGACCCTGCGGTCCCATCATCTCGCAATAGGCATAGCGCTTGGCAAGTTCCCTGGGAACTTTCTGATAACCATACTCCCAGGTGAGTTGGCTCTCCACCCGATACAACACCCGTGACAAATGGGCCAACGGTCCCGAATCTGCCAAGTCAAGCGCTCGGCCCCAGTGTGCACTGACCGGTTTGTTCTCTGGTTGTCTTGGTGTGTAGTAAGGGTTGCTCTTCGTGATTTTACTGATGGCCTCTCGCACACGCCGCTGATGACTCCTGATGATGGGACTTCCTCCCGCAGAGCCCAAGCGATAGACCTGGTCAATTTCCTGGAAAACATACTTCCAGTCTGGTACGTCATTTAATCGATTTTCCATCTGGCCCATAGCAGGGGTAAGAGGATCGACTGTTGGCAATTTTGTCACCGAGGCCAGCACTAATTGGCTCAAGGCCTAGCAGGTCGCCTGCCAGGCTCAGTGCAGATAATGAGTTTTTTTGTCTATCCGACAAACCTTCCAAAACTTTGGTCAAAATTTGCTTCAAAATTTCTCTGATTTTCTGCTAAATTACAATTTAAGTTGCGAATAAATCAAATACTTTTCGCAACTTTTAGTTATTTCTTGAATTTTTGCAGGAGAGAAAAATGGATTTCAAACCAAAGAAAAGATTTTCCAAGAAGGAGTTGAATTACTGGCTTCGCAGAAACTTCACCTGGGATCAAAACAAGTGGAATGAGCTGCTGACTGATCTAGAGTAGCAAGGTTTTATGGAATGGGTCGGTAATGCTGCGGGAAGAGATGCCCTTGGTTTGTATCTGGAGACCAATCGCCAGCCCGCCTGAAAATCATTCGAAAATGACGGCATTCAACACGAGAAAGGTTCTTCGAAGTTAGACTGGCTTCTGTACTTGCTCTTGATAAAGACAACCAATCACCCGCGGAACTCCCTCTAAATAAAAGGTTTGGATCGGCCTCACTTGGAACGGCTGGGAGCAAATGATCTGATCCATCGGACGGTTCAGATGACAGCCATCCCCCAATATGTGTTGAATTGGATTCAGACGATATTGCCAGCTCGCTACTTTTGGATCCGGCGATAGGCCGTGCTCCAGAAAACAGAACCGCCCACCAGGTCGCAGCACCCGCCAGATCTCCTGCACTGCCTGATGCACCTTCGCAATACTACACAGTGTGAAGGTACTCACCACAAAGTCGAAGCTTTCATCTTCCATTGGCAAGGATTCGCCTGAGAGCACATGATGCTGAACAGGAAATGGTACTTCCTGAATCCGTTGTAGGGCTTTCGGAGCCATCATTGGATTCACATCAACCGCATGCACCTCCACAACATTCTTGGAATAAAAGGGAAGATTCAGTCCAGTCCCAAAACCTATCTCCAGCACTTTACCTTGGACTCCATGCAAGCACTGCTGCCGAAGTGGCTGTAGCTCTTTGCTGGACATTGCCCAATCGCAGAGACAGGGGAAAACGTGTTGAGAGTAGAGTTCTCGAAGTGACATCAAACCCGGTGAATCTTCATTCGTTGCTTGTGAGGCTCAAGCGAGTTGAACAGACCTCAATCAAAGGATCCACCAAAGTATTCATGATTTCTTCAGTATTGACCAAGAAGTCTTCGTAGCTAAACAAAAAATCCAGCACTTCTGCATAACAGACACACGATTCCTCCAGATTGGCTAATTCACTAGCGTTGAGACGACCCGTGCTCTCCAGTGCAGACTGAATACAACTCGCATTAAATTCTTCGATGTCCACCTCAGGCCAATCCAATTCATAGTCCGCTAGCACGATCATGGGCATCAGCAGAAATGTGATCAACAGGAAAGTCTGTTTCATTCAGTTGTCTCCGAAACGGTTTGGATGAGCTGGCAAAAAATGAAACAACTGGCCGCTCTCCTTCCTCCTCCAGTTTCAATCTTCCACTTTTAATTGAACCTCGTTCTTTCGCAAAAACGGCAACGTCCACGGCGGATCATAGCGAGCGGTCCGTACCAAACCCACCACAGTGATTCCTTGCTTCGTGGCCCACTGCCTCAACTCTTGCTCCTTCTCTTCTAGATCGCGGGCTCCCATTCGTCCACTGAACTGTAAGACTACCATTTGCTCCGGGGAGACCTCCCTCAAATTCACTTGCTGATCATTGGGAACTGGCGCCGTTTCCAAGTTCCATTTGGAGGGCAAACTGAAGGCCATCCGCCATTGATCTGGCTGTTCACCCTGATCCATCTGTACAGGGGCTGTCATCGCAATATTCTCGCTGGCAGCTTCAGCTTTTCCTGCCATTTGAACGGAGGCCGAGCGGGAGAGATTGTTGCCAAAGATGTAATCTGCCAGAATCCGGAAGCCATCCCCCGATGCTTCGTCAAAATCTTCTCCCTCCATGAAGACCTCTGCAACTAGATAGGAGGCGTATTCACGAATTTCAAAATTACCTTCCTTGATCCGTATCTGATAGGTCGGTTCCTCCAATGCTCGCACTCCCACTACCGAACATGCCGACAAGATCAGGTTGATCATCAAGACAACTCCAATTGAACGAAGGAAGAGATTTAAACGCATGGGCTGATTCATCTTAGATTAGTTGATTAGTAGTTGGTGGCTCACCACAATGCAGTATTTTGGAGGACCCCTGCGATGCCTTCTGCAGCCACTTCTAGCAATAGTTCTCCCTTAGCTGCCGTTGCCACGGAGGGACTCCCGATCACACCATTTGCAGAAACCTCCTTAAATGATACCCAACGGGAAACCCCGGATCCATAAAAGGGAATCTCTAGCGTTCCATCAGCCTGATTGAGGGTGGACTGATTGACCAGTTCCGGTTCCAAGGCCAGCATCATCGAAGTCTCTGCTTCACCAGCATGACGCACATTCTGCTGGACTTCAAGAATCTCGGCAAACTTCTCAGCCACCTCAGGTAGCGTCCAATAGGTGCCAGAAACTACTCTTAATCCATCCAACTCTCTGACCAACTCCGAACAGATTACGTTCAGAGCAGCAATGTTTCCACCATGACCATTGAGAAGGAAGATTCGTCGAAACCCATGATGACGAATGGAGCGACAAAGATTTCTTAACAGCGCATGAAAGGTTTCAAAATCGAGGGTCAGCGTGCCGCAAAAATCCATATGATGTTCAGCAAGCCCACACCAAACAGTCGGAGTCACCAATATTGGCTGATGTGTCTGAACTTTCAGCGCAGCCCGCCGCGCTACCTCTGTCGCGAGTAGTGCGTCTACCTTAACCGGGAGATGTGGTCCATGTTGCTCTATCGAACCAACTGGAACAACTATGATGGCATTGGCATCTGCTAGTGATTTCAATTGAGGAGACCGCAATTGCTCCCAATAAATTTGCTCTTCCATCACTTATTTCCTCAGCGCAATTGAATAAAGATTTGTGAAAGTATCGATCATCTTGTTGCATTTTCTGACAAATGCCAATCACTTCGAAGAAATCTATTTTTTTGATTGACACAAAATATTTCTCTGGTTATACCTCCCCCCACTCACTATCCCGCAAGCTATTTTGATAAATACAAATTTTTTATTTTGTAATTCCATGGATAGCTGGCTGAAGAAGTGTGAATGGGTCTCCAAAGAGAGAAATTCATTTCAATGAAATTCCCAACCACAAAGAAAGTGAGCCTTTTGGGAGAAGCTGCTCCCCACGTACCCATACTCTTTAAGAGGACAAGATCATGATGAAGAAATGGTTGACGATTGCTGCGCTTGCCTTGGTTGGTTGGGCAGCTCCCATGTCGGCTCAAGATACTGATGTAGAATTGACTGGCTGGCCCTATCAAGTTGATGTGGTCCGAGAAAACCTTGAGCGTTTCACCAGTCAGTCTGGCTTGAGCGCAACTTACAATCCCTTCCCCAGCAACGAATACCATACCAAGATGGTCTCGAGTTTTGCCTCTGGAACCAACTTTGATGTGGTCTATGTCCGTGACAGCTTCCTAGCAGAGTGGGCCGCAGCTGGCTGGATTATACCCCTAACCGGACTTCCCGGAGTAGATGATTACATGGCGGATCTGCCCCAAGGAATCATCGAACAGATGTCTTTTGAGGGTGAAGTCTACGGACTACCCTACTACTCTGGGAATTCAGTATTCGTTTACAATGATCGCTTGATGAAACAGGCTGGCATTAATTCACCACCCAAGACGTGGAATGATCTAAGGTCACAAGCACAAGCGATGAAGGACAAGGGGATACTCCCCAAACCAGTCGTCATCGGCTTGGCTGCTAACGAAAACTCAATCCTTCGAACCTTGGAGATCGTCTCTGCAGGATTCGGTGGTAAATTCTTCAATGACAAACTGGAACCAGTTTTCCAAGAGCCAAACAGCGGCGTTCGTAAGGCATTAGCCTGGATTGCTGATGGTATCAAGAGTGGCTGGATCAACGAGGCTTCCTTAAACCAGGGCGATGGTGAGATTGATCAATTCATGCGCTCTGGCACAGCTGCCTTCACGCTGGTCACTGATTACGAGATGAAGGTGCTCAACGACTCGGAGCAATCCAATGAGGCCGGTAACATCAAGAACGCCCTGGTTCCTGGTTCCGCCGATGCCACCAGCGGTACCATTGGCTACGTCCGGCTCTATTCAATAACCTCTGAGGCAGATAAGGAAAAAGCTTGGAAACTGGTTCAGTTTCTAGGGGGTAAGGACGCAACTGGTGCCTATTATGTACCGAAGCGCTGGGCTCTAGAGTTTGGACTCGGCTTCTCTCCAGCTCCACTATATAAAGACGCAGACGTGCGCAACTCGATCTCAGGTTGGATTGACCCTGACCTGCTTCAGGAGCAAGCCAAGTATGCCATCAATCGTGGCTACCGCTTCGTTCCCTACTTCTCTGACTGGGAGACTGAGGCCTGGGGTGGATTCCAGGAGATCATTGGCGGTGCTGACGCTGATTCTATCCTTGAAGAATTGGCGGAGAATTGGAACGAGCTGCAGTCAGAGTACTGATTTGCTGCTCCTTCCATTGATATCATAACAACATGAGGGCATTCGCTCAGAATGCCCTTTCTGCAATGACGAAGAATCCCTCCACTGAAATTCCCCAAGGAAGATTAGCGTTGATCTTCAGTGCTCCGGCACTGCTGATCCTGGCAGTGACCGTTCTGGTCCCCCTGGCTTATGCGATCTATCTCAGCTTTCATCGCTACAACCTCAAGCGAGCGAAGCGCCCCTTTGCTGGCTTCCGGAATTATGAAAAAATCCTGACAGACGATAAGTTCTGGGATTCCCTGGCAACGAGCTTTATCTTTGCGGTAAGTGCAGTTGCAGTGATCACTGTAGTCTCTTTCTTCCTAGCCTTGCTACTTGATCAGGATTATCCAGGGCGTGGTCTGTTGCGGGCACTTCTGTTGATCCCCTGGGCCATTCCTGATGTTGTGAATGCCTTGCTCTGGAAATGGCTGTTGCATCCAGCCTTTGGGGTAATGAACGCACTCTTTCAAATGGGAGGCCTGATTGATGACTATGTTGCCTGGCTCAGTAGTATGCCCAGTGCAATCATTTGGGTTATCATCGCCTATTCCTGGAAGAACATTCCTCTGGCAACACTGCTGATTCTTGCAGGCTTGCAGACAATTCCAAAAACTCTGCATGAGGCAGCTGAACTCGAGGGAGCCAGCGCTTGGAAGCGCACGCTTTACATTACGCTTCCATTGCTTCGACCAACTCTCACTGTTGTGCTAATTTTTGAAACGATCTTTGCACTCAAGGTTTTCGATCTAATCTATGTGCTTACCTCTGGAGGACCAGGCAAATCAACCACCGTCCTAGGTTGGAGTATCTACATCAATACCTTCAAGAAGCTTGATTTTGGGACAGGCAGTGCTCTTGCCATGATTCTCGGCTTGATCACCCTCTTTATTGCTATTGTCTTCTACGCATTCCTGGATCGGGGAGAAAAACAGTGAAGCGCAACAATCTCACTCGCTACATTCTGCTCTACCTAGCATCTGCACTTTTTTTGATCGTTTTCATTGGCCCTTTTGTCTGGCTGGTCAGCTCCAGTCTCCAATTGGAGCGCCAACTCGTTCAGGTTCCTACAGTCTGGTTACCAGATCCCCTCAGTCTGGCGAGCTACAAGGAGATTTTTTACGGAGCCTTTTTCGATGAGTCCTACGTCTCTGCCGATGGTTACAGTTCTTCCTATCAAGCCAGGATTTATCTTGGTTCCTTCCTGAATAGCGGGATCATCGCTCTCAGTGTCTCCTTCTTCAGCGTAGTCTTTGGTGCCTATGCTGCTTATCCAATTGCACGCCTGAACTTTCGGGGTCGCTACACTCTACTCTTCTCCATCTTGGTGGTTCGTTTGGTACCAGCCTTGGCCCTAGCGATTCCAATCGTACTTTTCGCCAAGAAGATGGGGATGAACGACAACCTGGTAACGCTGATCTTCATCAACATGTCTTTCGTGCTGCCCTACAGCATCTGGCTGCTCCAGGCTTACTTCAAAACCATCCCTACAGAATTGGAAGACGCAGCTCGCATGGATGGCTGTAATCGCTTCCAGGTAGCGAACAAGATCATAATCCCTCTCTCTATTCCAGGCTTGACCACCGCCGGTATTCTCGCCTTTCTCCTCTCCTGGGGAGAGTTTCTATTTGCCTTGTTGATCACGGAGACCGAACAGTCCTTCACCAGCACAGTGGTTGCCGCAATGTTTGCCACGAGCTTGGATGTCAATTATGTCACCATCATCGCTGCTGGTGTACTTGCCGTGATCCCACCTGTACTCTTCGCTCTCGTCTTCCAAAAATATATTATGAGCGGTCTGCTCTCTGGTGCTGTGAAGAGTTGATTTCACTGCACAAATGATGGAGCTCTTGCTTTAAGGATTCTGATTTTTGTTCTCCTTAACAATCATTGAGCCTTGTAAACCATCTCTTCGTTTTACTAGTCTTTTGGATTAATAAATCTTAAATCTATAATTTTTATGAATATTTTAAGATTTCACTCTCTCTCTATTAGCTTCCTATTCCTCTCCGATTCTAAGAATTTTTCTTCTTAAGCAACTGAATCCCCTAATTTATTCATTGTTAATCACCAGACTTCACAGTAACTAGCAGGACCCTTTTCCCCTCCTGATACCAGCTAAAGGATCTATGATGACTAGATCTTTTAATATCTTAAATATAATAAATCTTAGATGTTTTATTTAATTTATTTATAAAATAAATTATTTTAACTAATAAATTTAGTAATTTAGTTATTTTCATCTATAAAAGATAAATTTTCTTATTGACAGTTATTGCTAATTTTTTGTAACATAAAGGCAACAAAAACAGCGACACAGTTCACAAGTGCTGATCACAACTCTCCAAAGAGGCAACATGAAAGCTCTTCTCATCATCTTCACAAGTCTAATGCTCTTCGGCTGTATCGAAGAAGGAACCATTGTTTACGATCAAGACTACCCAGAAGCTCCTGAGAGCATTGGGGGATCTGGCTCAGGAACTGATCGAGTCCCAGGGGATGGTGCTGGAAGCGCCGGAGGAACATCTGATGGTTCTGGAGCAGGATCAACTGGAGGCTCTTCAGATGGAAACGGTAGTGATGGAGCTGGTTCAACCGGCGGAGGAACAAGTACTGGTGACGGAAATGGTTCAGACGGTGGGGATACCAGCATTGGTTCTGATGGTGGTACCAGTACAAGTGATGGTGCTGGAAGCGCAGGAGGAACATCTGATGGTTCTGGAGCAGGATCAACTGGTGGTGGATCCACAGATGGCGATGGCTCAGGTGATGGCTCAACTGGTGGCACAAGTACTGGTGACGGAAACGGTTCAGACGGTGGGGACACCAGCAGCGGTTCTTCTGACGGCTCCGGAAGCACAGGCGACGGTACTGGTGATGGCTCAGGATCCGGTGACACAGGTGGGGATACTGGAAGTAGCTCAACTGGTGGGGATACCAGCACTGGTTCCGATGGTGGGGAAACAGGTAGTGGTTCTTCTGACGGCTCCGGAAGCACAGGTGGTGACACGGGCAGTGGTTCAACTGGTGGCACAAGTACAGGTGATGGTACAGGTTCAGACGGTGGAGATGGTGTTGGTACTGACGGGGGCAACAGCGGCGATGGTAGCGGTACAGGCACTGGAGGAGATGGCGGAGAACCAGAAACAAATTTGACTGGTATCACTCCAACAATTAAAGCAATTGTAGATGGCGATAATATCGCCACTACATACAACAGAATTGACGGTGCTGATAACTACACCGTTTATTACTCCACAACTAGCCCAGCATACCCAAGTGGTAATACTGTGGTTAAAACTAACTTGCGCTATACTATATTCAATCCACCAGCAGGTGAACGATACTACTTCCAAGTTGTAGCAAATGCTCCAGGTGGTAACTCGGAGGTTTCAACTGAAGCTTCAGCAATGATTGACATTCCAGAGCCACCAACCAGCCCAGTTGACGATGAGTCAACTACTATCTCAGCTGAGGCGGCTGCTTTTGCTAATAATGTCAGCTGGGACGCTGTTGAAGGAGCAGAGGGCTACACTGTATATTACTCCACATCAAGTCCTGCTTTCCCAAGCAGCTTTACTAGCTATGTAGATAACACTACTACAAGCTTCATACACAGCGGATTGGATGCTGGCACTACATACTACTACCAAGTTGTAGCTACTCACACACTGGGTGACAGTGACGCTTCAAATATTGCTTATGCTACACCATACGCTGACTTGAAAGGTGTAACACCAGACTTGTTAGCAGGCGCTGTAGGTACAGATATTCTTGTAAGCTGGAAGGCAATTGATGGTGCTGAGAGCTACAGACTATATTACTCAACTGTAGCTCCAGCATATCCAGGTGGTGCTGCTGTAGAAGCATATGACACTTCATACACACTCAAACAGCCAGATGTAGAAACTACATACTACTTCCAAGTACGAGCTATTGCTACAGGTGGCAAATCAAATATTTCCAATATGGACGATGCTACTGTAACAATTGACTGTCCAGACTGTGGTGATCCAGAAGTTGGCGCTCCTACTGTTACTGTAGAAGCTGATGTAAACAAGAATGTCGTACGCTGGTATGCTGTAGATGGCGCTGAGTCATACAATGTATATTGGAATACTGCTTCATTCCCACAAGGTAACACTCCACAGGATGTTACTAATACAACTAATTCAGTATTTGCTCACAACGCTCTAGACAGTAATAAGTTTTACTTCTACCGTGTGGCTGCTGTAGATGCTTCTAACACAGAGTTTTTCAGTAACTTGGTGTATAGCCGCCCACACAGAACAGAGTGTAATGCTATTACTCCTGCTACTGACAACGATCCAGATTTGTTGGCATACTACGCCTTTGAAGGTAACTTGAATGACTCACAAGGCAGCTATGATTTAACAACAAATGGCGGTGGCATTGGTGGTTATGTAGATAACTGTCTAACTGGCACAGGTGGCTACTTTGACGGCAAGGGCGGCTATGGATACAACTTGGACTTCAATGATGAGAGTGTAACAGGCATTATGGACAACCAATGGAGCATTAGTGTATGGGCAAACGCAGATGAGGATATGCCAAAATTTGCTTCAATACTATCCACAACTGCTAAGAACAGTGAAGCTGGTTACGCTGATGGTTGGGACAATGGATTCCAAATCGATGTTAATGACGACAGAGAGATACGGTGGTTCTTCAGCAAAACTGGCAATGATCCAAACCAACTTAACAGTCGTGTAGCACTTACACTTGGTGAGTGGTATCATATTGCTGTTACATATAACAATGGCACAGCACGGATGTATGTCAATGGTGTAGAGCGTAAGAATGCTACAGGCTTGGACTTAGGCTTCAATAGACTAAAGGTAGGTGTTAACAGGTTTGGTATAGAGAACTGGAAAGGCTTCATTGATGACTTGAAAGTATTTGGACGAACACTTACTCCTTCTGAAGTAGTAGAAGAGTTTGAAGGAACATTGCCTGATAAGGTAGAGAATGTTGCTGCACTAGGCTTAGGCGATCAGATTGGCATTACTTGGGATGCTGTAGAAGGCGTTGGCACATACAGAGTATACTACTCCACAAGTGGTAACCCTACTGTAGCTGACAACTTCTTCCAGGTACAGAATGCTACTGCTACGACATACCCAGGTGCGTTGGCTGAAGGTGTTACTTACTACTTCCGTGTTGCTGCTGTGAATAACATTGGTGCAGGTGAACTCAGTGATGCTACAAACGAAAGTTCAACAGTAATATCATCACCCAAGTTTGCTGCACAGGGTGAACCTGATTATGTTGCGACTGTAGATGACAACACAAAAGCTGTTGCTATTGAGTTTAGTCCTGATGGATCAAAATTTTACTTGATTGTTGGACGAGCAAGAAGTGACCACAAAGTCGTCCAATACAATTTGTCTACCCCATGGGATGTACGAACAGCAGCAAGTGAAGCAACTATGAATCTGACATATGGACATCCGTACGATGCTTACTGGACAAATGACTTGGTATGGAATCCAGATGGTACAAAGTTGATTGTTCTTAACGATTCAAGTGCTGCTGATCAAAGTAGAATACGAGTCTATAATGTGCCAACTCCTTACGACCTTGGTAGTGTAGTTGCCACTAATCCAATGCCAGAAGCAACATTCTCTATTGAAGTACATTCAGCAGTTACCATAGATCATCCGCTGACTTTTGAATTCAATTCGTCTGGTACAAAAATGATTGTTGGTGGATTTCATAGTTACGCATCTAACCAACAAGCATTTCAAAGAATTCAGGAGTTTGATTTGGCGGGATCATATGATTTCTCAACAATCACTAAGCTATCCGCAACATCATACAACACATTTGAATATGGAGGTGATGACGCTATTGATGAGGTGATTTGGAAGGCTGACGGAACCAAGTTCATTACACTAAATTTGAATGGTGATGTTCATATGTATTCTGTAAGTGATCGTTTTGATTTATCAAACTCAACAATCACAAAGGACGGGTTGGTAATGAATCTCAGCGAAGTTTCTACTAATCAAGTTTATCAATCCATAAATAAATTTGAAGGACTACATTTTAACCCAGCACAAAATAGACTGTATTATATTCAAAATTCAGACTCTAAAATATTAGTTGGCTCAATGCCATTCAGTTGGTAATTCATTAACTTTTAGCACTAACAGGGAAGCGATTAAAAACCGCTTCCCTTTTTTGTATCCTCCGTAGGCCACTAAGAAATAGTCTCTTCCACTCTCCTTAGAAAACTGCTTCCGCTGCGTTGCTTTCTCCATCAATCAAGTCTTTGCCTTCTCCCTGAGAGAGAAGGTGGCCGTTGGCCGGACGAGGAAACTCCTGCAAATCCCTAATTTCCACATTTTTTCTCATTTGCACCAATCCCTCACCCACCACTAGCGTGGTCCCCCCTCTCTTACTGGGCGAAAGTTTTTTTAAAGCTGAGTTGATTTGACGTGTCGATTAGGCGGAGTAGGGAAATCAAGTGTTAGGATTAATCATTTTTCTGGCTTCCTTTGCTGATTTAGTGGCAAACTCGGTTGAATTCCAGTGGATCTTGAACCGATCCTGATTCCTTGCTCATTTATGCAGCCTGAGACCCTATGAAACTTGCACCAGAAGCCCAACTTTACCTGCAATTACGTGCTTCCCTGAATCTGCCTGACCTAACAACCCTAGCCCCTCCAGAGGCTCGAAAGATCTCAGAAGAAACCAGTCGCCGATGGCACCTCAGCGAACCTCAGCCCGTTGGTTCTGTGGAGCAGCGGCACTGCGAGGGCCCAAACGGTTTAATTCCCTTGCGGATCTATCGGCCCACAGCTGCCACAGCCACTGGATGGCCAGTGATGATTTTTTTTCATGGAGGTGGTTGGGTTTTGGGGAGTCTGGACGGAGTCGATGGTTTCTGCCGAGCACTCTGTCAGGAAGCTCAGTTGCTGGTGGTCTCGGTAGACTACCGTTTGGCTCCTGAACATCAATTTCCAACTGGACTCGACGACTGCTTGACAGTCACCCAATGGGTTGCAGAAAACACTGACTTGCTCGGAGGAGATTCGTGCAAACTGTTAGTCGGAGGAGACAGCGCTGGGGGGAATCTAGCGGCAGCGGTAGCCCTCCGAGCCAAAGATCAGGCTCTGTTCAAATTGGCAGGACAGGTCCTGATCTATCCAGTGACCGATCTCACCCAAAGTCTACCCTCCTACGAATCGTTTGCTGAAGGCTACCTGCTCACTCGGGCATCCATGCGTTGGTTCATTCAGCAGTATCTGCCAACCGCTGTAGATCCTAAACACCCCGAGGCTTCCGTACTCTTTGCTGATTCCTTAACAGGTCTGCCTCCTACTCTATTGATTGTGGCCGGATTTGATCCGTTGCGGGATGAGGGGCTGGCCTATGCCCAACGCTTACGCGATGCAAAGGTTACTGTGGTGGAGCGGAACTGGGAGGGGATGGTGCATGGTTTTATCAATCAACGGGACATGTTGCCCCAGGCCAGAGAAGCTTCTCAGTGGATTGCCCAGGAAGTGAATCGTTTGCTGTCAAAAGTACCGAACCAACGTTCGAAGATCCGTGCAGGGGTTCTCTCCTCGACCAAGGTGCAGGGCAGCTTTGAAATTCGTGAAATGGAACTTGAGGACCTACATCGTGTCTATGCCTTGGGCGAACAACTCTACACCGCGGAAGACTGGCCCAATCTCTATCGCACTTGGGACGAAACCGACTTCATCAACAATTTCAACACGGATGGTGAATTCTGCTGGGTGGCAGAGACGGAAGCTGGAGAGATCATCGGCTTTGCCTTGGGAGCGATGTTGGAGAAACGAAGAAGCGCCTGGGCCTATGGCTGGGTAGACTGGTTGGGAGTGCACTCCGCTTGGCAAGGCAAGGGTGTCGGCAAACGCCTGCTCGACAGACTGACCGATTTATTCATCGAAGAGGGAGCTCGGATGATCCTGATTGATACCGAAGCCGATAACGAGAAGGCCCTGCGTTTCTTCAAGAAAGAAGGTTTTGGCAATCCCAATGAGCACGTCTATCTTTCACGGAATCTCACCCGTGATCCGGAATACCTCAAGCGCAAGCGGCGCACTTCCGCTCCCGGCAAATCCAGAACTCCAAACAACAGCCGTCCCAAGCCTCAACGACCTTGAATTCGTTGTTTTGGATTTCCCTCATCCAGCTTTCAGCCTGATTGTCTCAAATGAAGATGGAAAAACTTGATTGAACGGTTATCCGAAAACCCTCGCCAAGTTGGGAGAAGGCAAAGAAAATTACCAACATTTGTGGGAGCTTTCGTAACCTAGACAAGGTTCATTGTTCAATCTAAGCTTCGCTGAGCACTCGACTCGCGGCTTCAAGCGCCCCATCACCATGGGGAACCTTCAGAGCCTTGAAGCCTGCATCCAGCACTCCCAGCATCCCTAGTGTCATGTGGGCATTGACGTGTCCCATGTGTGCCACTCGGAAGAACCCGTGTCGAGCCGGATCATCCGGTTCTGCCATGCCAATCCCCAATCCGAGAGTGACCCCTGCGCGGTGTTCCGTCCATTTGCGGAGCTCCGTGCCATAGGGAGCTTCCATCGAGACCGAAGTGACCGAGTGTGAGCGGTATCGTCGGTCCTGGATGTTGAGCTGAATCGAACTCCCTACGCTCCAGGTCTCGAAGGCTGACCAGACGGCTTGGCTGAGCTTGGCGTGTCGAGCCCAGACCTGTTCCAATCCCTCTTCCTCTAACAGCATCGTCAGTGCCTCGCGCAGGCCAAACAGATGATGAGTCGGTGCGGTACCAAAGAAATATTCATAGAAGACATCCGGCTTGACACGTGGGCGCACGTCCCAGTAAGGCGTTACGAGGTCAGCCCGTTCTCGCGCTGCCATTCCTCGCTCGTTCAGATAGAGAAAGGCCAACCCGGGCGGAGTCATCAAGCCCTTCTGGCTTCCTGCCATCATCACGTCGACTCCCCAGGCATCCATCTCGAAGACATCACAGGCAAGGCTAGCCATGCAGTCCACCATCAGCAGGGCAGGATGACCGGTGGACTTGACCAAGGCTCCGAGGGCTGCGATGTCATTTCGCACGGAGCTCGCCGTGTCGGTTTGAGCCACAAGAATGGCCCGATAGCGATGTTGTGAGTCTGCTTTCAGCTTCGCTTCCACCTGATCCAGCTCAACCGGCGATGCCTTGCCGAAGTCTATCAGATCCACCTCCACACCCAGCTTCTGCGCCATGTCCGCCCAGAGTGCCACGAAGCGACCGGTATTCAGCGCCAGGATCCGATCTCCCCGAGATAGGGCATTGGTCAGGGCCGCCTCCCAAACCCCATGCCCGTTGGCGATGTAGAAAGCCACCTCCCCAGTAGTCCGGGCCACTCGTCGCAGATCGGGCAACATGCCTTCCACGGTCTCATAGAGGGCGCCTTCATAGATATTTGGGGCAGCCTGGTGCATCGCCTGCAGCACACGATCCGGCATCACAGAAGGACCAGGAATGGATAAGTAGTGGCGTCCATGACCGAGAGACATGCGGTTCTCCTTTGAATTCAAATAATTGTGGGCCAGGCCCTTAACTGAGTAGGTTTAATATGAATATCTGTTCACAGGCTTCCAAACAATAACTAAAGACGCAACCGGACAATTTTTCAGCTACTGAAAACTGGCAGAGGAAGCTTTAGATAGATCCGGAAGATATCTGCTCAGCAGAAAGACAACGAATCCGTTGCTGGAGGTCGTCTTGTCTCTCCCGCTGAAGTTGGCGCAGATCGTACTCCAGCTGCAACTGGAGCCAGAAACGAGGATCCTGCTGAAAAAATAAGCCCAACCGCAGCGCTGTGTCGGGAGTGATCGGTCGGCGACCATGAATCAAGTCACTGATCCGACTCGGGGGAACATCAAGGTCTCTAGCCAATCCCCTCACCGAAAGTCCCAAGGGACGCAGGAACTCTTCCTGTAAAATCTCTCCCGGATGAATCTCTTCCAATAACTCCATACTCTTTTCCCTCAGTGGTAGTCAACAATCTCGATATCATGAGCACCGTCATTGGCCCAGTGGAAACAGATACGCCATTGCTGATTGACACGAATACTAAATTGTCCGAAACGATTGCCTTTTAGGGACTCCAGCCGATTACCTGGCGGAACCCTTAGGTCAGATAACTGAGAGGCTGCTTGCAGCATCAGCAGTTTACGTCGGGCAGCTCGCTCAATCGAAGCAAATTTTTTGACGAAACGACTTTCGAAGAGGGCGCGTGTTTCAGCGCAAGTGAAAGATTGAATCATCTACCCAAACTAGTTTCTAACGTATGTTCTGTCAATCAGAACAGTATCCATTTCAATCGTCCATCAAGGGTTTGGGGTGCCACTTCTGCCTGCTAAATCCAACTGATCAAGAATTGCTTGGCTGCATATGAATTTCGTTGGTAGGTGGCAGACGCAACAGACTGGCCATCAGCAGCATGGCTCCCACCATTAGGCCGGTCATCACATAGAGAAACTGTTCTGCCCCCTGCGCATAGAGCAACCCTCCAATACTCGGCCCTAGCGCCGCAATCACTGCTCGGGGCGCAATCATCATTCCCTTGGCACGGCCGTAAACCGCAGCCCGAAAGTAGAGGTTCGTCACAAAACCGTAGGTCACTGTCAATACTCCTTGGCCCATCCCGAACAGAATCATCGCCAACACTGCCATCTCGACCGCATCACTGTGAAGCATCGTCAGCGCCAAGGGCATTAGCAAGGTCGCCACCACTCCAGAGAGCCGCGCATCAAAACGATGTCCAAACTTCATCTCGATCCATCGCCCCACTACCTGAAAGGGACCATATAAACTCGCCAAGACAACCGCTAGCGCAGGATCTGCAAATTTCTCAGAAAAGAGATTTATCCAGAACATACTTGTAGCTGTAAAAGTCAAATAGCCCAGGGTACTGATCGATCCCATCGTCACCAAAGCCCACTTTTCGGTCTGGGTCAAAATCGACCAGCGGAAGGGCTCAAGGGCTAGCGAGGAACGAAGCGTTTCTTGTTGATAATGCCGACCCAGCACCCAAAGACGCCAAGCTCCAATCAGCATCAAACTCGCCAAACAGAGACAGGTCATCTGGAGACCAAAAAACTCCAGCATCGGTGCAACACTCAACCAGGTGATTGTGGAGGCTACTCCACCGTAGAAAGTGATGATTGAAATATTGCGACGGGCTTTGGGTTCGTCGAGCTGCACGGCTGAACCAAAAGCCACCTCATAGGTGCACATCGCATAGGAAACACCAATCAACACAAGACAGGAACAAATCCAGACGAATGAAGGATAGAGGCTGAGCAGACCAAGTCCCAGCGCTCCGATGAGAAAGCCTCCCTGCATGATGCGCAAGCCCCCAAAGCGGTCAATCCACCGGCCGATCACCAACGCCAGCATTCCTTGAATCACTAAGGCTCCACTGACCGCAGCCAGGATCGTGGTTTCGCTCACACCTGCGCTCTGAGCTAACGGCGCTTTGAGTTGGGCGAATGCATAAAACAGCAGCCCAAAGCTGACAATCTGGCTGATGCCCAGGGAATGGACCGGGACTCGACGATGCTGCATTAAGGGACAGGCTTAAACATGATGGGTTAGGGGTGCATCAAAAACTGGAGCAAGATCAATACTCACTGAGCGTAAGTCTCATATCCCTTGCCCATTTACAAACAACTTTTGACTCAACAAGGCTCTAAAAACTGGTGCTCAGCGGTGAGCGATGGGATGTACAGATTTTTATGATGATCCTTTGACAGAGCAGTCAGATTTTTCAAGCTTGCTGATCTTTTCTGGAGTGACCTGATGTCTCAGTTTTTTTCACTGATCCTCGAGTTCAACGTAACGGACCTACGCCTAAAAAAAGCATCTCTGCATCAGGACAATTCCTAGTTGAAGAGCCGAGAGCGCTTTGAGAAGCTGAAAAACCTTCGCCTATTTACAAATAAATTTGGATTCAATGAGGCTTCAAAAACCCCACCTAGTTGAGAGGGGGAACTGTGCTAGCAGTTAGTGAGGGCTAGTGAAGATGGGATTGGTGAAAAAATGGTGAGGTTTGCAAAACTATTCACCCAGCCTTACGGCAAGTCAGCGACTGTAAGATATGAAAATTTATAAAATATCAGTTGCCTGACTTAAAACTTTCTTTCTTAAAGAAAAGCTCAGAGATAGTTCAGGCCTGCTGTAGCTTAGTTAGAATTTTCAATCAGCGAGCATTTGTCATGGGGTATCATTAGTGTAAACATTACTCACCTCCGTTGCATTGAAGGCTCTCTCGTAAATCTTGAACTCATCTATATATCCCTTCCAATTGTTCTGACTGACCCAATTGATCTCAATCTTCAACTTGATTCAGTTGGTAGTCACATGTCTGGAATAATTATTGGTGTAGTCTGATCTGTATTAATTGTTGAGCCATCATTATTACATTGCCCATATTCATTATCACCGATACAAGCCAGACTCCCATTGTCAAGCAACATGTATGAGTTACTACCATCTGCTCTCACACTAACTACTCTTCCATTAAAGTCATCCATCAGAATGGCTCCATTTGTTTTCTCTGCACTACTACTCATGCCAGCTAAAAATGCAGCATTCCCAGCTACATTTGATGAAGTATAATTTGTGCCACATGTGTAGACATTCCCATTATTCTTGAGGATCACAGAATGTCCTGTTCCAAAATCAATCTCTTTGACATCACTAATTACAGTAAGTTCTCTCGGTGTTGAAATAGCATTTGTATTGGTGGAACATTTGGCTTTGCTGTTAGTATTAGAACCCCAAGTGTACACCTTACCGTTTGATAAAACGGCAGCAGATGTTCTTCCTCCTACAAAAATGTCAACTGCTGTATTTGATGGTAAACTTGCTTGAACAGGAGCATTTCTATGTGTTGTTGTTCCATCACCAAGCTCCCCAAATGAATTCACACCCCAACACCATACTTGAGCGTTTGAAAGAAGCGCACACATATGCCATTGCCCAGTAACAATCTTAACTGCTGTTGTGATTCCACTGACTTGAACGGAACCAGAAGTCTCGTTAGTGTTTGAGCCATTGCCAAGCTGACCATAAGTATTGTCACCTCTGGTGCGAATCGTTCCATTGCTCATGAGATAGGCAACAAAATTATAACCCTGTTCAACTTGGATGGGATTGCTTACGCCTGTGACAGGACTTGTGAGTGAGCCTCTGCTGTCATCATAACCACGATGCTGATAACTACCGTCAGATTTGATCGCACTGACTTTGTTGTAGTCATGTGAGATTGTTTCAGCATTTGTGATTCCAAACACATCAACTGCAGCAGGCCGTGCTGTCCTGGCATTATCATATTGGTCTAAATTGTTGCGTCCCTTACAGTGAAGACTCTTGTCATTTTGAATCTTACAGACACCTCCATTATTGGTATCAAAAGTATTCGCTACAAAACTGGTTGGCTGAACATTTCCAAGAACAGAACTGACAGGACTGCTTCCATTTTTGTTGTTTGCTTTGATCACAAAGTGATAGTAGTTACCTCCTGTTAATCCTGTTAACAAATAAGATGTCTGATTATCAGTAACATTGATTACATTGTCTGATGCAGTTGGGGCTGTTGGTGAGCCTTCAAATGAAGTTCCACTTGTACGCCAGTAGATGGTAGCGTTATCTGTTCCTGCTTGCTGATTCCAAGTCAACATGATTGCCTGCGCCCTCCCAGTTCCAGCTAGAGTTGGTGCTGTTGGCGGAACCCAAGAACAATTATCAGCTTTCATACAATCAGTGACAACATCATCAACACTAAAGGTTCTGCCAAAGACCTTGACCTCATCGATGTAGCCCTTCCATGTTTTTGCT